>JBFWKK010000005.1:0-59674 GCA_050252715.1 Sphaerochaeta sp.
GACGTGGAACACAACAGTCTCTACTGTCTTACTCAAGAAGAGGGTACTGAATTGGCTCATAGGATTGCAAATAAAATACTAACTGTTCTGGATGAAGATGGACAGATGGAAATGCTCAGCGTTCTCTGGAAACGATTGGAAGAACGTGGGTATTCCCACTATGAGGTTTCGAACTTTGCAAAACCTGGAAAAGAGTGCAAGCACAACCTCGTCTATTGGAATCTGAACCGATATATCGGTCTTGGATCCAGTGCGGCATCCTTCCAATACGATGAAACAGGAGCATGGCACTACAGTCAGGTACAGAACCTTGCAGACTATGCAAAAGATTCCCCCTATACCGGCTATGAACGTGAAAGCATTTCCATTCAGCAACATATGGAAGAGTATTTAATGATGAGCCTGCGGTTGCAAAAAGGAGTAGTGAAAAAGACCTTTTTCGCCCGCTTTGGCTACTCATTCGATTCCTTGTTTGCAAAAACCATCGCTTCCCTTGATACAGTGTGGTATACTGATACCGGATATCTATTTGCATTATCGACAGATGGGTGGATGGTTCTTGATGAGATCATCCTGCGACTCTCGCTTGCAATTCCAGCCCCCCTTGACCGCCACTACCGCATATGATAGGTTAATTAAGCTAAAGATTTCATGTAATTCCATTAGATAAGAGGTTCAATTATGTCCGGCCATAGTAAATGGGCTACCATTAAACACAAGAAGGGTGCTGCTGACGCAAAACGCGGTCAGAAGTTCACGAAGCTGATCAAAGAGATCTCCGTTGCTGCCAAGATGGGTGGCCCTGACCCCGACTCCAACGCACGGCTTCGCACTGCAATCCTCAAAGCCCGTACTGAGAATATGCCCAAGGACAATATTGACCGGGCAATCAAAAAGGGTTCTGGAGAGTTGGAAAACTCTACCTACTATGAGCTTACCTATGAAGGGTACGCAATTGGTGGTGTTGCCCTGATCATCGATACCCTTACCGACAACAAGAATCGTACGGCAAGTGATGTACGTTCAACCCTCACCAAGAATGGTGGTACTTTAGGTAATAGTGGTTGTGTCTCCTACATGTTCCAGACCAAGGGAATCATCACCTACGATGCCAGCAAGTACAGTGAGGAAGAGATTTTCGAGGTGGCTTTGGAGAATGGTGCAGATGATGTAACCACCAGTGACGAGATCATCGAAGTGGTAACCGCCCCAAGCGATTTTGCGAACGTCTTGGAAGCAATGCAGGCTTCTGGTTTCGAGCAGGAGAGTGCTGAGGTTGAAAAGGTTGCTGACCAGACGGTCACCCTGGATACCGAGAAAACCCGCAAAGTACTCAAGATCATCGACAAATTGGAGGAGTTGGATGATGTCCAGCAGGTCTCTTCCAACCTGGAACTGCCCGATGATTTTGAGGATAGTGATGAAGAATAGGGCATGCGAATCCTAGGAATAGATCCAGGATATGCACAGACAGGCTGGGGTGTTGTCGAGTCAGATGGGCAGCATAACCGGCCTGTTTCTTTTGGGGTCATCAAAACCAGCACCTCACAACCAGATAGCGAGCGGATACACTTCATAGCTACATCGGTTGGAAAGTTGGCAGCGGATCATCAAGTGGATATCTGTGCTATGGAGGACATCTTCTTTACCAAGAATGTAAGCTCAGCAATACCGGTAGCAAAGGTAATTGGAGCGTGCATCCACCAGATGGGATTGCAATCGTTGCCTGTACGATTATACAGCCCACCGACTATAAAGAGTGTGGTCACCGGGTTCGGAGGAGCAGAGAAGCACCAGGTCCAGGAGATGGTTCGCATCCTGCTTGGATTCGATACCATCCCTCGCCCTGACCATGCCTCTGATGCCCTTGCCGTTGCCATATGTTTTGCGGTATATGATTTTTCAAAGATAAGGATGAACTTGCCATGATCAATGCTTTGCTAGGTGACATTGTTTCCATTGAAGAGGGGAATCTCCTCCTTCGCTGTGGCCATATCGAATACAGTCTCTCTGTTTCCAGCCAGACAGCCAGCAAATTGAGCAATCTTTCGCTCGAGGATAGGAAGGGTGTCAGGGTCATGACCGTACTTGTCCATCGGGAAGACAGCATGTCGCTTTTTGGCTTCTCTGATGCAGATGAGAGGGAAGCCTTTCTTCAGTTACAGACGGTATCGGGGATCGGATCGAAACAGGCGCTGAAAATTCTCAGTGGTATCAATGTGCGCAATCTTGCTGAAGCCTTGGACAATGGGAACCTCAAGCTGCTCTCATCCATCCCAGGTATCGGACCCAAGACAGGCCAGAAGATGATTCTCGCCCTACGGAATGTCCTGGTACTGGATGAAGATAAGCAGAGAGTAAGTGTTGGTTCCAAGAAAAAGCAGCACCACTACAGTGATATCATCAATGCCCTGATCGACATGGGCTATGACCGTCGGCTCGTCGAGGAGACGGTGGACAAGGTTGTTGAGGATCAAGCAGCAGATCTTGAGGGCATGGACAAGCACGATGCAGAACAGCAGCTGTTCCGCTTGAGCATCAAGCTGCTTGGGTAGTAGGATAGGGATCATATGGAAATAAACCAACCAGATGTCAATGAACTGATGCAAAACTCCGTAATCTCCTCCTCCTTTCAGGAGGATACCGATAAGCAGGAGAACATCCTGCGACCAAAAATGCTCAAGGATTTCCAGGGGCAACAACGGTTGAAGGACAATCTTGCAGTATTTGTACAGGCAGCACGGGAGAGAAAGGAACCTCTTGACCATACCTTCCTCATCGGCCCTCCAGGACTCGGCAAGACAACCCTTGCAAGCATCATCGCCAACGAGATGGACGCGGAAATTCGCATGACCAGTGCACCAGCCTTGGAGAAACCGAAGGATCTTGCTGGAATATTGACCAATATTACCGAAGGATCGGTATTTTTCATTGACGAGATCCATCGTCTCAAGCCAGCACTTGAGGAGATGCTCTATATAGCCATGGAAGATTTTGAGATTGACTGGGTGATCGGCCAGGGGCCAGCAGCGCGTACCATGCGTATCCCATTGCCCAAATTCACCTTGGTTGGTGCAACCACCAAGGCAGGATCGGTCTCTTCTCCACTCTCATCCCGCTTTGGCATCACCTGCCATATCGAGTTTTATAATGAACGGGAACTCTCCAACATCATATCCAGGTCAGCGAAGATCATGGACGTTGCCATCGAACAGGAAGCTGTGGTGTTTCTTGCACGTTGCAGCAGGGGCACCCCCCGTATTGCGAACCGACTCCTGAGAAGACTCAGGGACTTTGCATCGGTCATGGCAGACGGTGTGGTGACCACCCAGGTGGTTGACCATGGAATGGAACGTCTCGGCATCGATACCAACGGCCTTGAGATGCAGGACCGAAACATTCTCAGAACCATTATTGAATTCTATGATGGCGGCCCAGTCGGGGCGGAGACTCTCTCTATCAGCGTTGGGGAGGCAATAGAATCCCTCGAGGACTTTTATGAGCCTTACCTTATTCAGAAGGGGTACTTGAAGCGCACCCCACGTGGTCGTATGACTACGAAACTTGCTTACGAATTACTGGGAATACCCTGCAAAAGGAATATGGATGACAATCAAGGAATTCTCTTTTGAGCTACCACCTCATCTAATAGCCCAGAGCCCTGCCGATAGAAGAGGCGAGGACCGCCTCTTGGTATTGGACAGGAAGGATGGCTCCATAACCGATGAAGTGATGCATGCCTTCGCCTCCTACCTTGAGGAAGGCAGTATTGTTGTAGTAAACAACAGCAAGGTCAGGAAAGCCCGCGTCTTTGCAACTAGCGACACTGGAAGCAGGGTTGAGTTTCTCTTCCTCGAAGAGAACCTGGACAACAGCTGGCAGTGCATGGTTACCAAGGCAAAACGCCAGAGAGTAGGCAAGCAGTACACATTCACCAGTGAGGACGGCTCCTATCATAAAGAAGCAATCATAACCCAGGTCAATGAAGACGGGACCAGGACTGTAGCATTCAAGGAGCCCTTGGATGAGGATTTCTTCCGTCTCCTTGGGCATGTTCCGCTTCCTCCCTACATCAAACGGGATGATTCATTTGATGATGAAAAACGGTATCAGACCATCTACGCCCAGAAAGAAGGCTCCGTTGCTGCACCGACTGCAGGGCTGCACTTCACCAAGGAGATTCTTGACTCGATACAGAGAAAGGGCTGCCTGGTTGTACCCATTACCCTGCATGTAGGGCCTGGAACGTTCCTCCCTGTCAGGAGCGAGCACCTTGAAGACCACCATATGCATTATGAACGGTATGAGATCAGCAAGGAGTCTGCAGAGATCATCACCAAGGCACACCAGGAAGGACGAAAGATTGTTGCTACCGGTACAACAAGTGTCAGGACGCTGGAAAGCGCCTTCTGCGCGGAGAGCCAGATCCTGAAAAGCGGGGAAGGGAGGACGAACCTCTTCATCCGCCCCGGCTATCAGTGGCGTGTTGTTGATCAACTGCTTACAAACTTCCACACACCCGAGTCAACCTTGCTGGTATTGGTCTCCACCTTTGCAGGCAAACTTTTGATAGACCAAGCGTATCAACACGCTGTAAGCAAGGAGTACCGATTCTTCAGCTATGGCGATGCGATGTTTATCCGCTAGAACAAGAGTTCCTGGATTTTTTTCGCTATCTCTTCCTTCTTCTGGAGTCCGTCGAGCCTCACGAGGGAAACATCCTTATCGAGTGTTTCAAAGATCCTCTCGTAGTTCTGCTTTACCTTCTCCAGGAACTCATGCCGTTCGAAGAGCTCTTCATCGTTTCCTCTTCCCTTGATTCTTCTCAAACACTCATCCACCGGTGTATCGATGAAGAAGATGTATTGGGGAGAGGGGAACTGATTGAGCCGATGAATGGTTTCATAGTCACTGTCCACACTCTGGTAGGCCAATGATGAGTAGAGGTATCGGTCACAGATAACCAGCTTCCCTGCTTCCAGATCTTGTGTGAGGCCGTTCACCGGATTGTACAGATGGTCCTCACGGTCTGCAGCATAGAGCATGGCCAGGGCAAGGGGGGTGGTTACAATCTGCTTTCTCAGTACTGATCGCACCAGTCTCCCTATAGGCTTGTCGGTCGGTTCGAAGGTTGCCCTGCATGGGAGGTCTCTCTGGTCACATGCTTCTGCAAGCAACTGCATCTGGGTAGTGGTACCCGCACCATCCAATCCCTCGAAAACAACAAAATTCTGCAATACTGAAGGCATTTCCATATCTCCTATCCTATCTCTATGGTACGGTAAATACGGTACAAGGTAAATCAGTTTTTTCATACAATAAACAGAGAGATTACGAAATAGGGAGGTGCCAAAGCAAGGTATAATCGGCTATACTTGCAGACAAAGGTAGTAGAGGCGTGCGATATCATACAACATTGAAAGACATTGCCATTTCCGTTCTGGTGCTCTTTAGTTGTGCCATTCTCACCTTGTATGGGATGGTCTACCTTGGTATGCGCAACCCAAGCCAGTATCTTTCTGAACATCTTGTAGCATCACTGAGTAAAACAGGAACCTTCAGTCTAGCCACCACTGGAATAGGAAGAACCTATCTCAAGGAACTCTCAATCCAGAATATTTCCCTTGAACAGGATGAAAAGCTGATCGCCAGCGCAGAGAGAGCCACCATCAAGGGAGGTTTTCCCCTCTTGCTCCAGTCCTTCCTAAAAGGAGATCAGAATATCTCCCTTGAGCTGGAACAAGTGGATGTAGACCTTGATGCATCTATGATTGTCCAAGAACCAGAGTCCACCCCTTCCCCTACTGTATTGCAGTGGTTTGAGAGAAATACGGTTTCCGTACAATCTGATTCACTGGATGGGCGGGTGCGTTTCGGCTCTCTGGATACAGAAATTGATCAAGCTGCCTTCTCTCTGGTATTGGATGCAAAAGAGAACCTTCCCTCCTTACAGACAAGCGCACGGCTCATTGCCTTCACCCATCCCTCCCTCTCACTCTCTCTTCAAGATCCTATGCTCACTCTTTCCCCTAAAGGAGTGGTCTCACTGACCTCATCACAGGCAATCCTGCTGTCAGACCCGCTGGAGGGCAGCCTCAAAGATTTCGTAGCCCAAGGTTCCCTAAGTGGGTTGAATCTTCCCTCTGATATCGGTGATGTCTCCCTCTCTGCTGCAGATTTAGAGACAAAGGTTGCAAACCTGCTCATCTCAATTCCAGAGTTATCAGGAGGTATTGCACTGCAAGAGGGAAATCTCAGTGATGCAACGCTGGCATTCGACCAAATGACTGTATCCGGTGATGAGCTGATCATCAAATTCCCTACCACCACCCTGCAAGGCAGCTTCCAAGAAGATCGCATCACCCTTGGCTCAGCAACAAAACTGGGAGAACCGCTTTCTTTCCAAATCCAGGACGCCCTCTCTTTCAGTGGAAATGGTGTTAGTGTGAATGCACGCTACCTCTTTGCAAGCAAATCCATTACCGCCTCGGCTTTCCTTCATGAACTCTCCTACCAGAGGGATTCACTCATGGCGAACCTGAACTCGCTTTATCTGGACACTGAAGCTCAAATCGTAGATTCCTCCATTGAGAAAGCATCGTTAACGCTCTCATCCCTTGCTGATGTGGGGTTTGACTCTATAACAGCATCAAGCCCAATGGAGGCTACCCTGGGCTATGAGAGGGAAGGGCAAGCATTGAGTGCCTCCTTCACCTTCAATGCATTGGAATCCACCTTCACCAAAGGCCCCCTGTATACTCGTCTCTCCTACCAGGAAAACAGTGCAGGGTCACAATTGCAGGCAGAAATCACACGCGATGAGCAGCTCTCTCTCTTGTCTGTCTACGATATTCCCAATGATGGGAAGATTTCTCTCTATCTCAGCACCCGTCTGGAAGAGTTCCCGCTCTCATTTTTGAACCCCACCCTAATTCGTTATGCACCGTTCTTGCAGCCATACTACCAAGAGGATACCAAGGTAATCGGTAATATCAATTTCAGGTCAACGACCGGTGGTGGCACGGTCATGCCGCTCAATGGCAGCCTGGCAATAGATCTTGCGCTTCGTGAGGCAAAGGTGGGAAAGGTTGAGTTGGACGCGGGCTTTACCTTCCAAGGAGAGGTGACAGAGGATATTCTCTCTGTGGATGCAATGACCATTGCAACCAGTGGATATCGACTGGTGTATGCGGGGCAGACGAATCTATCTCAGTGGCTTCCTCGAGGCACTTTGGATCTCTTCAGAAGTGATGATGGCCAACGTTTGGGAAGCATCGCCTTCTCAGATGAACCGCCTAAGCAGTACCGATTCCTCTTCACGACTCCCTTTGAACAATCGCTCTCCATTGCAGGACGCATCAGTACCGCAGAGGGCAATATGTTGGTTGGGGATGCAGAACTTGCCATTTATGATACGCTCTATCCTTTCCAATTCCTCTTGCAGACCAGCACCCTCCAGTTCTCGCTCTCCCAGGAGAATGCATTCTCGCTCTCTACCAATCTTGCCCCACCGATCGATGCAGATGTTACAGCAAGTAAGCTGCGTCTCCCTGACAGGGGATTCTTTGCGAATGCACTGATCTCCGGTGATATGAACCTTGCATTCAACAATTTGCAGGAGTGGGGTATACGCAGCGAAAAGATACACCTCAGCAATGTAACGTTCCAAGGGCAAACCTACGCCCTGGAAACATCCATCGCTCTATCTCAAGATTCGCTCGTCCTCCCCCAGATTCTTCTCACTGATGATGAAAACGCAACATTCGTAAGCTCACTTTCCTACCGTGGTACTGATTTCATCTCCCTGCTTGATCAATCGTATCTGGCACCGTTTGAGGCATTCTTTACCTTGTACTCCAATAATGAGCGAAAGATTGCCATCTCCCTAATGGGTGAGGATCGTCGCATCAGTGCCGTGATGCAACTGAGCAACCTTCCCCTCGATAGGTTCTTTTCCATGGGAACGAACGTGGTCATTGACCTGGATATGCTGGGATATACCGACCTTAGGAATGTGATCAGTCTCGATGGCACCTTGGCTCTGAATCGTGGCGATGCCTCCTTCTTTACAAAACTGGAGGCAGCGAACAAGACTCTCAATCTCTATGAATCCTCCTTCATCCAGGGGGATCTCACCTACGACGGGAATCTCCTGTTGATACAAGGTGGGAAGGCTCTCAGTGAGGGAAAATTCTCCCACATTCGCCATCTCTCCTATACCGATCAGGAGAGCCGACTCAGCTATACCCTTGCCCTTGACCTACCAGAGGTGGAAGACCTGTTTGACCTTCCTCTTGCCATAGGGCCATTGTTGGAGGGGAGGGCACAGGCAGTACTCTCACTCTCTGATATCCTCGTCTTCGGGGAAGAAGGTTTTTCTGATGGGGTATATTCAATTACCTTGGCTGCTCCAGAGATCACCGTGGACAGTGACCTGCTTACGTTCTCTTATTCCCTGGATACGCAGGAACTCAGTGCAAAGCTCCTTCCTCAATTTGGAATCGGTTTCTCAGCCTATGGATCCTTGTCAGAGAAGGACTTTGGCCTGATCATCGAAGATATTCACCTGCCGCTGAACCTGTTGAACCGAACGTTCCTCAAACCGATCTTCAGTTTCCTGGATGGAACAGTACAGGGGGAGCTCTTCATCGGTGGAACCAAGCAAGCTATCCGCCCGTATGGACAACTGTACGTGAACTCTTCCAGGATGGATCTTTTCTGGCTACCGCAAGATATCATTACCATGAAGAATGTCACTGTAACCATCGATGGAACAAGGGCGGTATCCCCGAAGATTCCTTTCTTCTCCACCAATACCACCACGGGAAAAACCGTTGAAGGGTATGGCAGCTTGGGATCAAGCTTTGATGGACTTACTCTGCTCAACTATGAGATTCATGCGGACAGTGAAGATGAGATGCTCTATGTCTGGATTCCGATGCAAGGATTTGATGTGGATATCAGGACCTATGCTTCCGGGACATTCAATCTCTTTGGGGTTGGATTCGAGACATGGCTCGATGGGGATGTTACCATCCAGGACACCACAATCAGTCTGGGTATCAAGGACTTGCCATACTGGTATGAGGAAAACAATCTAACCACGACAGAGTTCTCGGTTGTTACCGGCAGGAATGTCTCCTTTTTCTATCCCAACACACCAAACCCGTTTATCCAGGCAACCATCACTGAGAACCAGGAGATCAATTTTTCCTATGACCATATAATCGATGAGTTCATCATCGACGGAAACCTCTCATTCAGAAGTGGTGAATTCTACTACTTCCAGAAGAACTTCTTCATCACCGAAGGATCGCTCTCACTGCATACCGATGCACTCAGCGGAGTGAACACCATACAACCATCGATCAATCTCAGGGCAAAGCTCACGGATTTTGATGCTCAGGGGGAGCGGGTGGATATCTACCTGGTACTCAGGGAATCAAGCCTCACCAATCTCAATCCACAATTTGAGTCGACCCCGCCCAAAGACACCAATGAGATTCTGGAAATACTGGGTCAGTCAATCCTCCCAACCGGGGCCTATGGACAGGTAAACCTCTATAGCGTTGCAAGCCTCGCTGCTGCTGCAACGGATGTTGCTGAGAGGCTTGGATACCTACAGACCAGCCAGACTACACAACTCACTGAATCGATCCGTACATCCCTTGGCCTGGACATGTTCTCGATCAGGAGCAACATTCTGCAGAATATCCTCATCGATGCACTGCCGGGAAGCAGTTTGGCAACTATCAGTCCCCTTGCGCGTTATCTGAACAATACGACCATCTTCATGGGCAAGTACATCGGGGAACAGTATTTCTTGCAGGCACTTTTGCACCTCACCGCTTCTGAGAAACGGGAAGTAAAACGCTCTTTCATCTCCCCAGATCTCTCGCTCGATTTGGAGCTTTCACTCGATTGGCAAAATCCCGTCGGGACATTCTCATTCTTCACCCAACCGAATGAGTTGTCGTTCATCAATATTTTAGATACCATTGGGTTTAGTGTAACCAGACGATTTGTTCTGCGTTAAACATGCATAGAGAGGAGCCATCATGAACAAGCGGAATTCGCGCCGACTTTTTTGCGCAATCTTACTATTGATCTTTTCCTTTTCCTTCCTGGGCGCCGCTGAGGAAGCTCCATGGTATATGGGCAAGCGAATCGCATCGTTCACCAATACAGGTCTGCAGAATGTGGATGAAAATGAGATCCTGGATATCCAATACGAGTACATCGATGAACCATTCAGCGATGAACTATTCAATGAACTGCAGGGCAAGCTCTATGCACTTGACTACTTCCTCTACTTCCTCTCTGAGGCACAGAGGACAGGAGAGGGAAACAATGAGCTGGAAATCGCTATGGAGTTCTATGAACTTCCCTATATCAATCAGGTAACAATAGAAGGCAATACCGGTATCAAGACCAAGGATATCACCGAGGTACTCTTGAGTGGGGAGGGGAGTTTTCTCCAAGACCAGAACATCGTTCTGAGCCAGACTGAGATAAAGAAGCTCTATGAGGAAAAAGGGTATGCTGATGCAGAGATATCCTCATCCTATGAGATCGATGAAGAGACCAACACCGTACAGCTGCTCTTTTCCATTGAGGAAAATGCGCAAAAACGCATCGGAGAGGTCTCCTTCATCGGCAATGAACAGATTGCCGGTGACCAACTGCAAAAGCAACTCGCATCAAAAACCATCAGCTACTTCAACAGCGGTTACTACAATCCATCAACCATTGAGACGGACAAGCAGAACCTCATTGCCTACTACCAGAGCAATGGGTACATCGATGCACTCATCAGCGAGGTAAAGACAGAGGATATCAGCAGGGAAGACGATGAGTTCACCCGTCTGCGCGTCACCTATCAGATAGAGGAGGGACAGCAGTGGCTGTTCGGAGGAATCCAGGTTGAGGGAAACTCAGTCTTCTCTGATGAACAGTTCCAGAACCTGATCAGCATGAAAGAGGGGGCAATCCTCGACATCTCTCGTGTTCAGAAGGAGATAGAGGCGGTAACAGACCTGTATTGGAACAATGGCTATATTTTCAATTTAATTTCCAGTGATATGCTTCGAGATGAGGAGAACAAGACCATAACCTTTATTCTTACCGTACAGGAGAACCAGCAGGCAACCATCGAAGACATCCGTATCGAAGGGCTCACGAAGACCAAGCCCCATGTATTTGAACGGGAGCTGACCTTCAGCCGTGGAGATATATTCAGCAAAGAAGAGCTGATCCGTAGTGCCCAGAACATCTACAACACCCTCATCGTCACCGATGTGCAATTTGATATCATTGACGGAGAGGAGGAAGGAACTGTCATTCCTGTCTATACAGTGGTGGAAGGGAACCAGATGGATATCCAGTTCGGAGCAACCTTTGGCGGCAATGTCGATGGATTCCCTGTATCTGGATTCCTCCAGTGGTCGGATAAGAACCTGGGAGGAACCGGAAGAGACCTCTCCATCAGTACAAATCTCAGCCCCGATACCCAGAACTTCTCCATCTCGTTCACTGATGGTTGGTTCGGCGACTACCGATGGTCAAATGGGTTGAGTTTCAACTTCGAACGCAGTAAAAAAGAGGGTATCTTGCAACGCGGGGTAGGCAGCTCCTATTACACCGGCCATGATGTCGATCCCATTGAGGCAAATGCCTATCCACTCGGCTACAACAGCTATTTGAGTTATCTTGCCGCAGATAAGGAAATTCCCTCAGACTCCTATCTGATGAGTTATCTCTACTACCGAATCTCCCTGGGCTACAACACCGGCTATACCTTCATGTTCCGCCCAGGGGCGCTTACCGTTGGGGGTGGTCTCTCCATAGGATTGAACTATGCAGACTATGACCACACAGTCTATGACCCCTATGAGCGCCTGATCCAGGCGTATGGAGAACGGTGGCAGTTCAGCAACCGTCTGAGTCTCTCCTTCGCATGGGACGGCAGGGATCGGATAGAGAATACCAGTAGAGGCTACTACCTGAGGCAGAACTTCACCTATGCAGGTGGATTCCTGGGAGGCCTTTCCAACTACATCAAGACATCATCCTCTGCAAGCGGCTATCTGACGCTCTTCAGCTTCACTCTTTCAGATAAGCCAGCAAATGTCGTATTGGGTGCAACGACCACTGTCAGTGCCATGCTGCCACAGTTTTACAACAACAAGTATGAGGATGGAGATGCCTGGGATTGGTATGACGCAAAGCAGGGAGCCACACGCTATGAAATGCTCTACATCGATGGCATGAACACCGGTCGTGGTTTCAATGTCATCTTCGACCAAGCCTACCTGTGGGACAACCAAGTCTCGGTAAGCTGGCCCCTTGCCCACAATGTACTTTCTGCAGAAATCTATGGAAGTGCGACCGGAGTCAGTACTGATATCCAGAATATTGCTCCCTCATCCCTTGCCTGGTACTATTCATTGGGAGCAGGAATCAAGCTGAAGGTCCCGGGATTCCCCTTGGGACTCTACCTTGTGAAGAACGCAAGCTACATTGATGACACCTTTGCCTGGGATCCAGGCACCATCTTCCGTGGGAGTAATGAAGACAGTGGACTGAAACTGGTACTTGCGATCACAACGACCCTCTATTAAGTATGCGTGAAGGAGAAACCATGACTCCGATGATGGTGCAATACCATCAGATCAAGGAGCAGCATCAAGGAGAAGTACTCTTCTTCCGCCTTGGTGATTTCTATGAGATGTTTGAGGATGATGCCAGGGAGGTCTCTCATCTCTTGAACCTTACCCTCACCAAGCGAAACGGTAGGCCGATGTGCGGAATCCCGTATCATGCTGCCAAGACCTACATCAAGCGCCTTCTGGAAGCAGGGAAGAAGATAGCCATCTGTGAACAGACCAGTTTGCAACCTGAGGAAGGGCAGAAAATTGCCAAACGTGAGGTTGTTCAGGTCATTACTCCTGCAACGGTAATCGAGGATGACTATCTGGATGCTGAGAGTTCGAACTATGTTTTGAGCATTTCGTTCCAAAAGCAAGGAATTTCTGTCAGTTATGCGGATATCACTACTGGGGAGTTCTCGCTCAGAACGGTTTTGAAGGACCATCGCTATGCCTCCTTGCTTGCAGTTCTCGAACAGATCCGTCCCAGAGAGATATTGGTGAATGAGGATGACTTTTTTCTCTACCAGGATTTCCAGACACTGCTTGAGGAACGTCCCAGCATGGTAAGCAAGCTCCCCCCATGGCGTTTTTCCGTATCTGACGCCTATCGCTTGCTTTGTGACCATATCCAGAGCACAAGCCTGAAGGCATTCTCCCTAACAGAAAATGATATGCGTCTCTCAAGCGCGGGAGCTCTGCTGTGGTACTTGAAGGAGACCGCAAAGACAAGTCTTGACCAGATTGACTGCTATAGCGTCGTTGAGGAGACGCAGTTTCTCCATATTGATGAAGCAAGCAGAAAGAGTTTGGAACTTGTTGCCAATACCACTGACGGAGGTGAGAAGTTCACCCTATTCAAAGCGATCAATGCCACCCTCACAAGCATGGGAAGCAGACAACTCAAGAACTGGATCACCCGGGCATTGAGTGATGTAGACCAGATCCTTGAGCGACAGAGATGGGTTGCCATGTTTGTCGAGGACCGCGATGAACTTACCCGGGTAAGGACAACCCTCAAACAGGTTCTGGATATCCAACGCCTTACCAGCCGTTTAGCGATGAACCGTCATGTTCCTCGTGACCTGAGCGGCATTGCCCAGAGTATTACTGCATTTTTCCACCTGGTAGATACACGCTACCAGGATTTGTTGCCAAAACAGCTCGACGAAAGCCAATTGCAGGAGTTGCTCCTTCTTGCAAAACGTATCAAGGAAGGAATATCCGAACAGTGGCAAGGGCCATTTGAGGAGGGAAAGGTCATTCTCAAAGGATTCGATGCAAAGCTCGACTCCCTGAGAGAGACAAAATCCGGGGGAAAACAGCTCCTTGACGCCTATCTCAAACAGCTGAAGGAAGAGACGGGAATACCAACCATCAAACTCTCATCAAACAAGATTCTTGGCCATTACATTGAGGTGACAAAGACCCATGCAGAGAAAGTTCCCTCCTCCTTCTACCGAAAGCAGACACTGGTGAATGCTGAACGTTTCACCAGTGATGAGCTGATCGCACGAGAGCAAGAGATCCTGGAGAGTGCAGCGCTCGCTGAAGAGCGTGAGAAGGAGATCTATGAGGATTTGGTGGCACAAACCAAAGCGTTGGGGCAGCCACTTCTGCGTATCAGCGCATTTCTCAGTGACCTGGATTGCTTGCAAAGTTTTGCCAGCACGGCAATAACCCACCACTACACAAAACCAATCTTCACTGATGAGGATGTTCTTATTCTGGAGGGAGCAAGACATCCTGTGGTGGAACAGCACCAAGGTCCAGGTGAGTTTGTTGCCAATGACTTGTCAGTGAAGAGTAATGGGAAACGGTTTTGCCTGATTACCGGACCGAACATGGCAGGAAAATCCACGTTCCTCCGACAGACAGCCCTTGTGGTACTGCTTGCACAGATCGGCAGTTATGTTCCTGCCAACAAGGCACGACTGGGTATAGTGGACAGACTCTACTGCAGAGTAGGTGCAAGTGACAATCTGGCGAGGGGGGAGTCAACCTTCCTCGTTGAGATGCAAGAGGCAGCGCATATCCTCAGGACTGCAACTCGACACTCGCTGGTCATTGTGGATGAACTGGGGAGAGGAACCAGCACACAGGATGGTATGAGCATCGCCTACGCCATGATGCAGAAACTGTTGGCCATGGATTGCAAGACCCTCTTTGCAACCCACTACCATGAACTGGCAAGAATCGATACCAGTGCCATCCAGTTGCTGACCCTGCAGGTCAGTGAGCAAGGGGGGAAGGTACGTTTCCTAC
The DNA here is from genome assembly GCA_050252715.1 of Sphaerochaeta sp. Classification (GTDB taxonomy): domain Bacteria; phylum Spirochaetota; class Spirochaetia; order Sphaerochaetales; family Sphaerochaetaceae; genus Sphaerochaeta. The sequence continues at coordinate 14,913 of JBFWKK010000005.1, forward strand.
GTCGCGTAATAGAAGGGATAGCAAACAGTTCCTACGGGTTGAATGTGGCAAGGATGGCCGGAGTAGGGCGGGATGTGATCAGAGGAGCACGCCAATTCCAGAAACAACATTTCGCTGAATACGATATGGCCAACCTGCAACCGGATCTATTCAGTTCAGCTCCTGATGCCCAGAAAGTTGATCTCTCTGGTGGCTTGGAACCAGAAGAGAGTGAAGTGATTTCGTTGCTCGAGTCATTCAATATTGATCAATCATCTCCCCTCGAGGCACTTTTATTGATACAGGAGCTTCAAGAGAAATTGCAAGCAAAGTAACAGCGTATTGCGCTTTACCAGTATGTGGTGCAAACTCTGTGGAAATCTTTGTGATTTCAATCTCTGTCCATCCTGCGAACAGAGATTGAAGGAAGCTTCCTATGCGTTCCTCTACAAGGAACAATGTCCGGTATGCGGCAGCCCCGTGCTTGATCAAAGCTATGTCTGTGGTGTTTGCAGACACCAGAGTTATAGTTATGGGCCCTATGGCAAGACACTTGCCACCCTCATCAGGAGATACAAGATTGACGGAGAGCGGTCTCTTCATCCTGTTCTTGCTGCTCTGTATACCACCATGCTTTCACGTATCGAAAATCCTTTATTGATTCCCATTCCTTGCTCGTGGGAGGGGTATAGGAGACGAGGATTTGACCAGATGCTCTGTATTGCAAAATACCTTGAAAAAACAGAAGGGTATCGCTCTCTCTCTCTCTTCAAAAGACGAAGGGGAAAACAGGTCAAACTTCTTTCGAAACGAGATCGCCTTGCTTCACAGCCAATGGAGATTACGCATGCAAAGAGGAACATTGCCTGTTTCAAGCACCTTGTGGAAGCAGGATACCGTGTAGTCCTCATCGACGATGTCAGTGCTAGTGGGACAACCATGCAACAGGCAAAAACACTTCTTTCTCATACATTTGGGTGCAATGCAACAGGCATGGTCCTTACAAATGTGTAAGGAAGGGCCGGTAGCGTTGACAAAGATTGGGTATATCGATACTATTTTACCAGGATGAGTTGTTTATTGGGGATCGCCAACAGGCGCATCCCTTTTTTATGAACTTTTTTCAGGAGTAGTATGTTACGCAAAGGAATAGAAGAAACAGCACTGTTTCGTGAGTATGAACCACTGCTTCGTGCAATGGGCATTGTTTTGGTTGACATCAATGAGCTTGACCGTGGACACACCGTTGTAGTGACGGTTGTCATCATGGCAAAGGACGAGGATGTCCATGTCGACCACTGCGCTGCCGTCTACCGTTTGGTATATCCACGCATGGAGTTGCAGATTGGGCAGAAAGACTTGCATCTTGAGGTAACCACCCCCGGTTTGCAGCGTACCATCAAAGATGTGTATGAGTTTGGTTTGTTTACGGGAAAGCGAGTACGGGTGTATGATGCAAGCAAGAGCGCATGGCTTAGCGGTATCATCAAGAAATGCGATGAGACGTCTCTTGCCCTGGATGAAGTATTTATTGAGGATGAAACAGAGATGCTAGAGACAATGGTTGTGGAGTTGGCAGCTATCCAAAAGGCCAAGCTCGACTATAGATGGGAGGACAATTCACATGGCAACTGATATTGGTGACGCTATTAGGAGTATGGTAGCGGAAAAGAACATTTCCGAGGAGCTGGTGATCAGCACCATTGAGGATATACTTCGTGCAGCGTATAAACGAAAATTCGGTACCGATGAGAATGCCGTCATAGAGTTCAGTGAAGATTTTTCCAGCGTTGAGCTTGCAAGCAGACGCCAGATCGTGGACGATGATGAGTGGTATAATGAGGTTACTGAGATTCCTCTCAGTGAAGCGAAAGAAATCCATGAGGAGTGTGAGATTGGAGATGAACTTCTCATTCCTGTCGACCTCAAGGAGTTCGATCGCATCAGTGTCCAGAGCGCCAAGCAGCGTGCACACCAAAGCTTCCGTGATATCCAGAAGGATACGCTGTACAGTGAGTTCAAGGCAAAAGAGGGTCAGTTGATCATCGGCTACTATCGCCGCCAAGCGCCCAATGGAGATATCTATGTAGATATTGGAAGTACTGAGGGATTGTTGCCCAGACGTAACCAATCCAGCAGGGAGAGCTACCAGAGCAACGACAAGATCAAATGTTACGTGGAGAGTGTGGAGAAGGCAGAACGTGGAGTACGCGTCATTCTCTCAAGAACCAGTAGTGAACTGATCAGGAAGCTCTTCGAGGTTGAAGTCCCTGAAATTGCACAGAACCAGATTGACGTCATCAAAATTGTACGTGAGGCTGGGTATCGCACCAAGGTTGCTGTTGCCTCCAGAAATGATGATATTGACCCTGTGGGTGCCTGTGTTGGGTTGAAGGGAAATCGAATTCAGACTATCATGAGCGAAATAGAGGGTGAGAAGATTGATATTCTCCGCTACGATCCCAACCCGATCAACTATATCCGCAATGCGCTCTCACCGGCACAGGTAAAAGATGTAGTGGTTCTTGACAAGAATATTTACCATGCGGTTGCGATTGTCGAGGATAGTCAGCTCTCCCTAGCCATCGGCAAGCAGGGCTTGAATGTACGTCTGGCCAATAAATTGGTTGACTGGATGATAGATGTAAAGACCCAGGCTCAGTTTGATGAGATGGATATTGCCAAGGAAGCTCGCTTTAGGGCTGAAAGCATCTTCATGGATGAGCAGCAGGAGTACTACGGTGAGGAATTCCCCTCTGAAGGTGAGATGGAAGTACCTGAGGTACAAGCAGGGGAAATTGCCCCTGAGGAGAGCTTTGTTGATGAGGATGAGATTGCACTCTCTGAACTTCCCTTGGATGAGATGCTCCTGAAGAAACTCCACTTCCACGACGTGTACAGCGTCGAAGAGTTCATCAATCTCAGTGAAGAGGATATTGCCAGCTTCAGCGATCTAAGCGAGGAAGAGATTATTGCAATCAAGGATACCATCAATGAGTATGTTGATATCGTCGAGGATGAAGAGGAAACAGAGACAGAGTATGTCTGTCCCAACTGTGGATCTTCCATCACGGAGGATATGAATGTGTGCCCGAACTGTGGTACAGGACTGGTATTTGAGGTAGAGTAAATCATAGAGGAAATAATGTCGGAAGAGAATAACAAGCCAAAAGCAACGTTGATCAAACATGTTGTGACTCCAAATGATCACAACAAAGAGCAGAAAAGTCCCACAAAAGAGCCCGAATCAAAACCGAAGGCCCCCGAGAAACGCCGGGTGGTTGTCGTGAAGAAGAAGGTTGTTGTGGTGAAACCTCAGGCTCGCAAGGAGGGTGCAAAACCCGAAGAAGAGAAGAAGGAAGCGAAAAGCACGAAGGACGAGACCAAGAAGGAACACACTGAAAAGAAGGTACATCCCAGCAATGTGGTTCGCAAGGTTCATCGGCACAGCTCTTCAGATTCCTTGTCAGCTTCTCCCTTGCACAATGGCCCGGTCGTTATTCGGCCGACCAATTTACCACCGGTCCCCAACCAGGGGCTGACGGTCAAGGATCATAAGGAGTTGCAGGAGAAGAACCCTGGGGCTATCTCTTCCAAGGAGAGTCCGATTCCCAGTGCCGGTCCTCGTGTTGCAGGTATGGTCGGAGGTCGCCCAGCACCTGGGACCAGAGCACAATATCGACCAAACAACAACAGGGGTGGCTACCAAGGACAGGATAGTCGTGGACCGGCAAGACCAGGCGGTGGCTACCAAGGACAGGATAACCGCGGACCGGCAAGACCAAGCGGTGGCTACCAGGGACAGAACAACCGCAGCCCCGGTGGGTATCGTCCTGGACCAAACACGCAGGGAAGGGGCGGAGCTCCTTTCCAGAGAAGCGGTGGTGGTGGATTCCGCGGTCCTGGTGGACCCCGTCCTCCCTTTGGTCAGCAGGGTGGCGGTGCTCCTGGAATGCAGGAGATGGTAAATCAGCGCACCAACAAGAAGAGCTTCAATAAAAAGAAGAGCAATGCAACCTATAAGAAGAGGAACGCTGAAGAAGAGAAGGAGTTCCAGATCCAGAGACGCAAGCAACAGGCAGCAGCCAAGCTTGCCGCTGTGCCAAAGTCCATCGATATGATGGAGGTCATCACTGTGAGTGACCTTGCCAAGAAGATGAACCTGAAGGCCAATGAGATCATTGCAAAACTGCTCAAGATGGGGATGATGGTTACCATCAACCAGCAAATCGACCATGAAACCGCAGAAATCATCTGTAGTGAATACAACTGCCAGGTCAACCTCGTATCCCTCTATGACGAGACCTTGATCGTAAGTGAACCTGATAAGGACGAGGATCTCGTCGATAGGGCACCTATTGTAACGGTCATGGGTCACGTCGACCATGGTAAGACCAAGTTGCTTGATGCAATCAGATCAACAAAGGTTGCAGAGGGTGAGTATGGTGGGATCACACAGCACATTGGTGCATACAAGGTGAACTTGGGCGGAAAGGGCGAGGTTGTCTTCCTTGACACACCGGGACACGCTGCATTCTCCATGATGCGTGCTCGCGGTGCTCAGGTTACAGACATCGTCATCCTGGTTGTTGCTGCAAACGATGGGGTCATGCCCCAGACTCGTGAGGCAATCGACCATGCACGTGCTGCCAATGTTCCCATCATTGTCGCCATCAACAAGTGTGACTTGCCTGAGGCAAAGCCGGAACGTGTCATGCAACAGCTCAGCGACCTTGGATTGATGCCAGAAGCTTGGGGTGGGCAAACGCTCTACTGTGAAATTTCCGCTCTGAAGAAGATTGGTATTGACGAATTGCTTGATACCATCCTTCTCGAGGCTGAAATGCTTGAACTGAGGGTCAATGCAAATTGCAGGGCTGAAGGTAAGATCATTGAGAGCCGAATCGACCAGGGCCGTGGTATTGTTGCCTCTATCTTGATTGAAAGAGGAACCTTGCGTCAGGGCGATCACTACGTGGCAGGCATCTATCCTGGGCGTGTGAGAGCCATGTTTGATGACAAGGGCAACAAGATTGAGGAGGCTGGTCCATCCACACCGGTTGAGATTATCGGGCTCTCCGATATTCCAGGAGCCGGTGATCCATTTCAGGTCACCGAGGATGAGAGACAGGCTCGTCAGGTCGGCAACAAGCGCCAGGAGTTGGAGAGAATTGGGGATAGCCGCAATGTGAAGAAGGTTACCTTGGATAATCTCTACTCCAAGATAAAGGAAGGAACCATCCAGGAGTTCAATGTCATCATCAAGGGTGATGTACAGGGATCGGTCGAGGCGCTCCAGGGAGCACTGCAGAAACTCTCCAATGATGAGATACATCTCAATGTGATTCGTGCCAGTGCTGGTGCAATCATTGAGAGTGATATCACCTTGGCAAGTGCATCTGAAGCCTTGGTTATCGGGTTCAATGTACGCCCGACGCCGAGAGCACAGGCTCTTGCTGACCAGGAGAAGATTGAGATCCGAAAATACAACATCATCTATGATGTGGTTGACGATATCAGAAGTGCCATGGAAGGCATGCTCAGTCCTGAAGTACGCGAGGTTGAGATCGGTACCGTTGAGGTCCGTGATACCTTCAAGGTACCCAGGGTTGGAACCATTGCCGGTTGTATGGTTACCAGTGGCAAGGTAAAGAGAAATGCCTTTGCTCGTGTCATTCGTGACTCCATTCAGATTACCACCGACAAGGTCAAAATTTCGAGCTTGAAGCGATTCAAGGACGATGCAAGAGAAGTTGCCGAAGGCTTCGAATGTGGTATCGGATTGGAGAACTTCAACGACCTGCATGTTGGCGATATCCTTGAGATCATTGAGACTGAGGAGATAGCCCGCAAGTTGGAGGCCAAAAGCGAAGAAAAGGTATGAGTGAATATAGTCAGAAACGTATAGAAGCGAGACTCTCCGAGGCGATCAGCATGCTGATCGTCAAGGGAGAGGTGAAAAATCCCCTGGTAAGCACACTCTGCTCGGTGAGCAAGGTGGAGCTCTCCCAGGACAACTCCTATGCAACGGTATTCATCTCCTCTGTGCTTGATGATAAAAGTCTGGAGGAGAGTGTTGCCGGCCTGCAGAAGGCGAGTGGATTCATCCAAAAACGGGTAGGGGCGTTTCTGAAAACACGAAACACACCTGTCCTCAGATTCAAGGCCGATACCTCCCTCAAGGAGGGACAGAAGATCAACGCCTTGATCGACTCATTGGTGGAAGATGGGAAAGAACGCTAGTATTCTCCTCATCAACAAGAAACGGGGATTGACCAGTTTTTCAAGCCTGAACGATATCAAGCGTACCATTGACCCAAAAGTAGGGCATGCTGGTACGCTTGATAAGTTTGCAGAGGGCTTGCTGATTGTATTGACAGGAAGCATGACCAAGCTGAATGTCCTCTTTTCCCAGATGGATAAGTCATACCGAGCAACGATCTGCTTTGGAGGAGAGACCGACACCCTCGATCCAGAGGGGCAGATGATAGCCACATCCTCAATTCCGTCCTACGAGACAATTTTACAAGCCATTCCTTCTTTTGTTGGAGATTGTATGCAGGAACCTCCAGTTTACAGTGCACTGCATATCAATGGGAAACGAGCAAGCAAACTGGCACGATCGGGAAAACAGGTCGATATGCCTTCCAGGCCGATCAGCATCTACTCATTTACCCCTTTGGAGTATGGGGATGGTATCCTGGTTGCAGATATCCATGTCTCAAAAGGCACGTATATTAGAAGTATTGCAAGAGATTTGGGAAAAGCGTGTGGCAGCAGGGCGTACCTTACAGCATTGCAAAGAACCAGCATCGGACCATTCTCGCTAGCAGAAGCCGTCGATGCAACAGATACATCCAGGCTGCGAGAATCGATCACCAATACAGACTCGTATCTCAAGCGTCTTGATTCGGTGACTATCCTGGAAATACCTGATGATGAACTGTTTCGTGTTGCCAATGGATCCTACCCCAAAAGCACTACCTGTTTGAAAACGGGAAAAGATGCTGTGTACGGTGCATTGTACAGCAAGGATGGCATACTGCGAGCAGTTGCAAACCTTCCCCAGAGACGCTTGATAGCACAGATACATCCCTATACAGGAGGAAGACCTGAATGAAACGGTATGATTTCATGCATCTTTCAGCACACCCTGTTCTCTGGCAGGTACCCATGGTAGTCTCCATCGGCGTTTTCGATGGTTTGCATCGTGGACATCTGTCCATCCTTGAGAGGACACTCTCCCTGGCAGAAGAGAACCACTATCAGAGCATGGTCATCACCTTTGATAAGAATCCCAAGATGGCTACCAAGAGCCAACCATACCACTCCAAGCTTACCACTGAGGCGCAAATGCAGGAAATCCTTGCCAAACTTGGTGTTAACCACATGGTGGTCATTGACTTTTCTGCTGATTTCAGTAAACTCACAGCTGAGGAGTTCCTAACTTTGGTTTGTGCATTTTGCCAAGTCAAGGCGATGGTTGTCGGAGAAGATTTCCGCTGCGGTGCCCCGGCGTCAAGTGCCGGACCTGTTCAGCTGCAGGAACATCTGAACCGATTGTCACCTGGGGCAATCGTGGAAGTGCCTCCTTTTGTCCAGACGGATGAACGTGAGGTTGTTTCCAGTACCTTGGTGCGTAAAAAACTTCTTGAGGGCGCTTTGGAAGAAGTCCAAAGTATGCTCGGTAGACCGTATGAATTGGATTTGGTTGCTCACCCCTCCAAATTTACCGATGACGGTCTGCTGTACCGAACGGCTTCCTTCATGCAATTGCTGCCAATGGTTGGCGTGTATGAAGCCCGTCTTACGCTTTCGGATGATTCAAAGGTTTCGGTGACTACCATCATCGGTGATGAAGATCTCTTGATCATTCCAAAAGACTGTATGTGGGATATGAAGGCGTTACGTACAAAAAGACTTAGCCTACTGGCTAAGGGGAGTAGTTCATGATCTCGAAAGAACAGAAACAAGAAATCATTGCCAAGTACGGTGGTGATGAGAAGAACACCGGTTCGACACAGGCTCAGATTGCCTTGCTTACCGCTAGAATCAACGACCTGCAGATTCACTTCAAGGCGAACCCCAAGGACCATGCAGGTACCAGAGGGTTGTTGCAGATGGTTGGTCACCGCAGACGGCTTCTGAAGTATCTGCGCAACAACGACATCGACGCCTACCGTGCACTGATTGCAGATCTCGGTCTGAGAAAATAACGGTGGTGTTGTCACAGTAATTTTGTGTGAATGGCTCCGATGGCTTTTCAGGCTGTTGGAGCTATTTATATGATATAGTAAAGAAGTATAAAAGAACGAAGAAAGGAAGAAGAAGATGGAAGTAAAGAAAGTTTCCGTTCGGATTGGTGATTCCGACCTGGTTTTTGAAACCGGAAAAATTGCCAAACAAGCCAATGGAGCCGTGTACGCCCACTATGAAGGGAGTGCGGTTATCGCAACGGTCTGCTGCGGCAAACAACCCAATGAAGCCTTGGATTATGTACCACTCAGTGTTGAATATAATGAAAAGTACTATGCAGCAGGAAAAATTCCTGGTGGTTTCCTCAAGAGAGAAGCTCGTCCAAAAGACAAGGAGATTCTTGTCAGCCGCCTGATTGACCGCCCCATGCGCCCTCTCTTCAACAAGGCATTCGGTCGTGAGATCCAGATTGTCCCCACGGCAATCTCCTCTGATATGAACAATACCCCGGACATCATTGCCATGAATGCAGCAAGTGCTGCTGTCACCATCAGTGACATTCCCTTCGGGGGACCAATCGCTGCAGTGCGTATCAGCCTGCTCGATGGCAAATACATTGTAAACCCAACCTTCAGCGAGATTGAGAAAAGCGAACTCGATATTGTCGTGGCAGGAACCAGAGATGGTATCACCATGGTTGAAGGTGGTGCAAACGAGGTAAGTGAGGAGATCATGCTTGAGGCAATTGCAACCGCACAACCTGTGATCACCAAACTCTGTGATGCACAGCTTGAACTGCGTGAGCTTGCCGGCAAGGAGAAACTTCCCATTATCGAGAGCACTGTCGACCTCTCCTGGCTTGAGCCGGTGAGGGAGTTTGCGTATCCCCTGATCAAGGAAGCTTCCTTCGTAAAGGGAAAAATGGAACGCTATGCGGCACTTGCCCTGGTACACGATCAGGTTAAAGAGAAGTTCAGTGACCTCATTGCTGAAGATGAAGCTCGCGATGGTCAGCTTTCTGGTCTCTTTGAGGACCTTGAGTATGAAATTCTTCGCTCATCCATCCTGAACGATGGGGTAAGGACAGACGGAAGAAAGGTTGATGAAATTCGTCCTATCACCTGTGAAGTTGGATTGCTTTCCAGAACCCATGGATCTGCACTGTTCACCCGTGGTGAGACCCAGAGTCTTGCAGTTACCACCCTTGGCACCTCGAGTGATGAGCAGATGTTCGATACCATCGATGGGGAAAAGAGCTATAGTTCATTCATGTTGCACTACAACTTCCCTCCCTACAGTGTAGGTGAGACAGGAAGACTTTCTACGGGAAGAAGAGAGATCGGGCACGGTCACCTCGCACAGCGTGCACTAGAGGCAATTCTCCCATCCAAGGATGTATTCCCCTATACCATCAGGGTCGTCAGTGAGATCATGGAATCCAACGGTTCCTCCTCAATGGCCTCCGTCTGTGGTGGGTGTCTCTCCCTGATGGATGCCGGAGTTCCCATCAAGAAACCTGTTGCCGGTATCGCCATGGGGTTGATCACCGAAGGCGCTGACTATGCAAAATATACAGTGCTCAGTGATATTCTTGGAGAAGAGGACCATCTCGGTGACATGGACTTCAAGGTCACCGGTTCCAGAGAAGGCATTACTGCTTTCCAGATGGACATCAAGATTGCAGGGGTTACTCCTGAGATCATGAAGAAAGCCCTTGACCAGGCAAAGAATGGAAGAATCCATATCCTGAACATCATGGAAGAAACCCTTAAAACTCCACGCCAGGAGATCAATGAGTATGCTCCCAAGATTCTCACCATGAAGGTTGATGAGGAGAAGATCGGGGCAGTCATTGGTACCGGTGGCAAGACCATCAAGGCCATTGCAAGCCAGAGTGGGGCAGAGGTCAATATTGCTGATGACGGTACAGTAACCATCTTTGGCAAGAACGCTGCAGCAGCAAAACTCGCAAAGGAGTTGGTGCAGTCCATCGTTGAAGAACCTGAGGTAGGGAGAATCTACCAGGGTACTGTCAAGCGGATCATGGATTTCGGTGCTTTCATTGAAATTCTGCCGGGCAAGGAAGGGCTCTGCCACATTTCCAAGCTTGCAAAGACCCGTGTCCAGAACGTTGAGGATGTACTTTCCCTTGGCCAGGTTGTTCCCGTGAAGCTCGTCGAGATTGACCGTCAGGGTCGATTGAACCTGAGCTACATCGATGCCATCGAAGGAAAGTCCAAGTAATATGGAGCGTCTTTCGATACCACTGAAGGTCAAGAAGCTCCGTGAGCATGCGCTTCTTCCCACCTATGGGTCAGAGCAAAGTGCCGGGGCTGACTTGTCTGCCTGCCTCGAGGAGGACATCCTTCTCAAGGCGGGTTGCTATGCTAAAATTCCTACTGGATTGAGTATCCAGGTTCCTCCTTGTCATGAAGCACAAATCAGACCAAGGAGTGGACTGGCTGCAAAACACGGGATAACTGTTCTCAACAGCCCTGGTACCATCGATAGCGATTATCGTGGTGAAGTGGCGGTACTCTTGATCAATCTTGGGAAAGAGGACGTGGTCATCCATAGTGGGGACCGCATCGCACAAATGGTTATTGCACGGTGTGAACAAGCCTCCTTTTTACCGACTATGGAGCTTGACGCTACAGAACGCGGCAGTGGAGGTTTTGGTTCAACGGGAGTCTAACGTTGAGGCAAGGTGCCAGATTCAATATTGTATATCGCCACGTGGGAAGGGAGTACCTCCTTTCCTTTATCGTGGCGTTCTTTTTTTTCTTTTTCATCTTCTTCATCAACCAGATTCTCCTGATTGCACAGAGGATACTCCTCAAACAGGTGGACTATCTTTCCGTCCTGCAATTGGTTTTGCTTTCCATCCCCCAATTCCTGCTCTATACGTTTCCCTTTTCAAGCCTCACTGCTTCTAGCATGGTTTTGGGTGATCTTTCAGGAAACAACGAGATTCTTGCCATGCGAAGCAGTGGCATCTCGCTCAAACATGTATTTCTGCCCATTATCCTGATCTCCTTGCTCTTTTCCCTTATGACCTTTCTTACCGCTGACAGGGCACTTCCCTGGAGTACCAAGAAGTACCGCGAACTCTACAGTGAACTGATGCGTGACCTTCCCACCCTCGAATTGAGTAGCAATGCAACCAACACCATCGGGGACATGGTATTGGTAAACAAGGAAGTGGAGGGTACCATGGTACACGATATTGTACTGTTCGAGACCTCCGGTGAGCGCAGCGGCCAGATCCTCAGTGCCCCAAAAGCCCAGGTTACCCTGTACGATCTCAATGCATTCATCTACCAGCTTGAGCTGGAAGATCCGGTAATTCTCAAAAATGAATCAAATGGGGACTGGGCTCTCTCCAAGGCTGAACGTGCCCAGTTCTTCCTCAATTTTTCCGGCCAGATTGCAAGCTTGGCATCAGCTCTCCCTTCCCAGCTTTCCGTGAAGGAGCTGAGGGAAAACATCGCTGTGCATCGCTCTGCTCTTGAAGAGGATATTGCCAAGCACGAGGAAAAACTCCAACGAGCGAGGCTTCGCCTTGCAAATCTGAGTGAGTCGGAAAATGTAAGTGCAGAGGAACTTGAGGAGGCAAAAACTACGGTTGAGAAGTTGGAGATGAAACAACCGATCAACTTCTATTATCAGTATTATCGAGCTGAACTCCACAAGAAGTTTGCGCTTAGTGCCGCATGCTTCATGCTGGTCTTCCTGACGTTTTCTCTCTCGTTCTTTCGGGTAAAGCATGGGCGACTCATCGGCTTTGGCCTCTCCATGCTGGTTGCAGTCCTGTACTGGTACCTGCTCTTCTTCTCCCAGATGCAAATATTCAAGATTCCCTATAATCCCGGGTATCTTATGTGGACACCAAACCTTTTGATGTTCTTCTCAGGCATACTCGTACTACTCCATGTGAGGCGTCTATGAGACTCCATGACAAGTATGTTGCCCGATCAATCACCATTGTCGCTCTTATCACCCTTGCCCTATGCACCTTGATGCTGCTTAGTGTGGACCTGTTCAGTAATTTGGATTCCTATCTCACCAATGAAGTTCCCCCATCTACCATGGTGCGCCTGACATTGTTGTATATTCCCCAGGCGGTACTCTTTACCCTTGGACCGTCACTGCTGTTCTCTGCGACATTCTTTCTCAGTCAGCTCCAGGCAAACAACGAGTATATCTGTCTGCTTGGCAGTGGTCTGAGCTATCGCCGAATTGTCACGCCCATCCTGGTCCTGGGACTTTTGTTCAGCATCCTTGAATTCGGGTTCGGCGAATATGTCCACATACCTTCTGAGTTGGAACGAGGGGTCCAGCAGGACAAGCTCTTCGGACTGCGCAGCACCTATGACAACCGAAACATCACTCTCCGTGACCCTGATGGGAATTTTGTAGTACATGCAAGGCAGTACAGTGACGAGCAGAAACGACTTGCCCAGGTTCTATTGGTTCTTCTTGATGAAGAGGGGGCAATGCACGGACGCGTCGATGCAGACTACGCATTCTGGGAAGAAGATACACAGAGATGGAGACTTAAGAATGCAAGGGTGCAGGATATCGATAGGGAAGGGTTGGTAGTTGCGACCGAAGAGCGTGAGCAGCGCTACATTGATGTTTTCCGCTTGGCACCATCCTATTTTAGAAATATCAGCAATGACATTACCACCATGGAATTGGAGACTGCCTATGACTACCTCACCAGAATGAAGGTACTCGATGCAACTCGGTATAGCATTCTAGCCACTGATTTTTCCAAACGTCTGCTTGAACACCTCAACCCTTTGATTCTGCTCTTCATTGCCTGTACCATCAGCTACAAGTACAAGAAGAACGTACTGCTGTTCAGTATCATCACCAGTCTCGCAATAGCAGTGGTATATTTTGTAGTACAGATGGTGACGATCATCATGGCAAAACAAGGGGTGATTGCTCCCATTTGGGGTATGGTAATCCCGATGATTGTGATAGTATGCATAGCACTGGCTGAAAGAGCCGTTCTACGTTAGGGGAATCGTATGGGAATATTTCGCACTATCCACCAGGACACCACAAGCAATGCGCGACTCGGTATCCTATCACTCAACCACGGGGATGTTGAAACCCCGGTATTCATGCCGGTTGGAACCAAAGGAACCGTCAAGGCCATGTTCCATGAGGATGTACAAAAGATTGGGTACAAGCTGATTCTCGGCAACACCTATCATCTCTATCTGAAGCCTGGTCTTGAAGTACTCTCCGATTTCGGGGGGTTGCACAATTTCTCCCACTGGGATGGGAACCTGCTTACCGACAGTGGTGGATTCCAGGTATTCAGCCTTTCGGGGCTCCGCAAGATCGGACAGCGTGGCGTTACCTTCCAGAGCCATATTGATGGTTCAAAGCACATCTTTACCCCAGAGAATGTCGTGGACACCCAGCGCATCATCGGCAGTGATATCGCCATGTGTCTGGATGTATGCACCCCCCCGGATATCGACCACCGGGCCGCGAGTGAAGCAATGCATATCACCCACGACTGGGCAAAGCGTGCAATTGCACACAAAAAGCATTTGGCAGAGTCATTCAAAGGCAATCTCTTCGGTATTGTTCAAGGCAACTTCTATGAGGATCTACGGAAACAGAGCGCTGATTTTTTCAACGAGATGGATTTCCCCGGGATAGCCATTGGAGGACTTTCTGTTGGAGAGAGCAGAGAACAGTTCTCTCACTTCCTTGCCTATACTGCTGACTTGGTGACCAAGGAGAAACCTCGCTATGTCATGGGAATCGGGAGCCCAGACTACATCCTGGAGGCCGTGGAGAATGGCATTGACATGTTTGATTGCGTCTTGGCTACCCGTATGGCGCGAAATGGAGGGATTTTCACAGATGATGGAGTTCTCACATTGAAGAAGGCCATCCACAAATTCGATCATCGTCCCCTTGAAGAAGGATGTACCTGCAGAGCCTGCACCCAGTACAGCAGGGCATACATGCATCACCTGATCAAGAGTGGAGAGATGCTCGGCGGCATGCTGGCAACCGAACATAATCTAACCTACTTCTATCGTCTGATGGAACGGGTAAGACAAGCGATTCGTGAGAACCGGTTTGCCTCCTTCAAGAGGGAGTACCTTGCAAGATTCTACGCAAAGTAGCAAGACAAACAGAAGCAGTCTTGCGATTATGTTCTGCACCATTGCAAGCAGACTGCTCGGTATGGTGAAAGCTAGGGTACTCTCCTCTGTCTTCGGTGCAAGCGGAGTCGCTGATGTCATAAACTTTACCTTCAACATACCCAACAATTTTAGAAAACTCTTTGCAGAAGGTGCTGTCAATTCAGCTCTCATTCCTGCATTTTCCGCACTGTTGGGTTTGGAAAAGAAACAGCAATCATTCAGACTTTTCAGCTTGCTCTGCACCTATCAGGCAATACTCTTGGTGCCGCTTGTCCTGCTCTCCTATTTCTTTGGAGATGCGTTCATTGCCCTGATAAGTGATTTTGAGCAGGCCCAGGTTGAACTAGGTGGAAAATTGCTGCCATTCTTCATGGTCTACCTCCTGGCGATCAGCATGGGTGCACTATTCAACGGAGTACTACAGGCCCATCACTCATTCTTCCATGCCTACCTCTCACCCCTGTTCTTCTCACTCTGTGTCATCTTTGCTGTGCAATACTTCGGTGACAGATACGGGGCGATGAGCATGGCCTGGGCGACCATGGCAGGAGGGCTCATACAAGGCACCTACTCCTATCTCATGCTGAGAAGGTATGGCTATCGCCTAACTCCTGCGATAAAAGCCCAGGATACTCCTCTCAAACCAGTATTGGGTGCATGGTCCTTGGTACTGGTGGGAATGGGAATGCAGGTGATCACCCAGATGGTGACCTATCACTTTGCCTCCACACTCAGTGAAGGCAGTGTTACAGCCTTTGCAAATGCAACCATCTTCTACCAGACGCCCTATGGGGTATTCTTCAACGCTATCAGTGCAGTAAGCCTTCCGCTTTTAAGCAGGGCATATGTACTTGGTGAATCAGATTCGCTGAAATCCTACTCCCGAAAAAGCCTCATACAACTTACCAGTCTCCTTCTTCCCAGTGGGATCATCCTCTTCTTCCTCAGCCAGGAGAGTGTAAGCGTAGTGTTGCAAACTGGAAACTACACCCTTGAGGATGCGCGCAGGACAGCTTTGGCACTTCGCCCATTTCTCGTCTTCATGGTTAGCACCAGCTGGTATTCCATGTTCCTTCGTCTTGGCTACAGTGCCAATCGCTATGCACTTATGACAAAGATAACCATCGTACAGAATCTTCTGGATATCGCCCTTATGTATCTCCTCCTCTCCATGGGATGGGGGATCATCTCCTTGGCAATTGCAAATGGGTTGAGCTACCTACTGCTGCTTTGCTACCTTTCCTACAAGCTCAGCGATCTCTACAACCCGTGGAGAGACAAGCAACTGGCTTATGGGCTCCTCCGTATTCTCGTGGCAAATGTCCCTATTCTTGGGTATTGCCTGCTCTACACTGCGTTCCAGCCTACCTGGTACGAATCTGGTTCCAGCATGAGGAGTTTTCTTTTGCTCACACTGGTAGGAGCGGGATCCCTTGTGGTTTGGCTGCTCTCCTATGCCCTGTGCAAGGTGGAACTACTCAACCTCTTTTCTTCCAAGCAACAGCGCAGCAACCTGTAGAGCAACAACCTCATCCAGTTTAACAACCAATCTATCGAAGGTGATCAACCCATTCATTTCCTGCTGTACATCAGTCAACTGTGTGTAGACGGAGGCAGCAAGACCTGCACACTTTGCCGGATAGACCTGCTCCTCATAAAGACGAAAAAATGCATCATTGAATGAGGAACGATCAAAGAATTGCTTGTAGCCAAACAATTTTTCCCTCTCATCGTCATGGCCGGGAACCCGATAGAGATACCCACCGAATTCTGAGAGCAACACAGATCGTCCTCTTGCATCCATCTTATGGCGATAGCGCTTGAAATATACATGTCTGGACGAGAAGGATCCAATACCCTGGTCATACCAGCCGCTGGTGATGTCAATCGTCCTGCTCACATCAAGAGAGGTAACCAAACAGAGCATCTGCTTGGCATCAAACTGGCCCCAACCTTCATTGAACACAACCCACATGGCAATGCTCACACTATTGAAGAGGGTAGTGATCATCTGGGTAAGATCACGCTTGAACAGAGCACGATATGCAGCATCCTGGCTACCCAAGAGCGTGTAGTGCTTGTCCTTGATTGAGAATGAGGGGACGAACAGCGGCGCGCTCATGATAGGTTGGCGGGGAGCTCTCCCCCCGCTTACCATATCCTGCCAGACAAGAAGTCCAAGACGATCGCAGTGGTAGTACCAGCGAAGAGGTTCAATCTTTGCGTGTTTTCTCACCATATTGAACCCAAGCTTCTTTACCATGACCAAATCGTCGATCATCGCCTGGTCGGTGGGGGCTGTATAGAGACTATGCGGCCAGTATCCTTGGTCGAGAATGCCATGATGGTAGTAGGGCTTTCCATTGAGAAGCAATTGTCCATCTTGTACTCCAAAGCTCCTGAGTCCAACATAACTGGAAACGATGTCGCTTCCCATGGTGATGGTGAAAGGGTAGAGATAGGGATCCTCAGGACTCCATGGATGGGCTTCATCAACCTGACAGCAGAGGCGTTGGTCACTCATTCCCTTGCATGTTCTCTCTCCATCAAGGTAGCTGATGGTAACAGGATGCACCCCTTCATTGGAAACGACCCTGACATACCAGCAACGCTGAGGGAGATTGGGGGTAATGACTAGTTGCTCTATATACCTGCTGGGCACCTCTTCCAACCAGATGCTCTGGTGTATTCCACTCTGCCCCTGGTAGTAGATTCCTTGTGCCTTGGATGCCTGTTTTCCCCGAATGATCGGTTCGCTGTCCCCTGGATCACTCACCTGCAGCACCAACTCATTCTCTGCAGTCAGAAACTCTGTGATATCGAATGAGAAGGGGAGGTATCCTCCCTGGTGCTCTCCCACAATCTCTCCATTCAGGTAGACAACACAGTGGTAGTCCACTGCTTCCAAATGGAGGAGAAGCCTATCATCGATGGTTTGCAAGGCATGGGAGAATGTTCGCTTGTACCACATCGTTTGGTTGGGATGAATCGGTATCTGCAATCCACTGAGCTGGGTTTCAGGAGAGAAGGGGACTAGGATTCGTTTTGTGTAGTAGCGTGGATGATCAGAATTGTCAGCTATCTCGAAATCCCACCAGCCATTCAAGTTGGTATAGGAACTCCGTACCATTTGAGGTCTTGGATACGAATCGAGGAGATGCTCTTCGTCTATAGGATACCTGGTTTGCATGCATCAATAGTACCATACCAAGAAAAAGCCCTCAGCAACTTTCGCGCCAAGGGCTGTAATTATTTAGAAGTCTACGACGGAGATCGATTTGACGGTGAAGTCATACATCTGGTCGTTGAGGGTGAAGGTGAATCGTTCTCCCACCTCATGGTTGAGCAATGCCCTTCCAAATGGGGCGGAGAGGTTGATTACGTTCTCGTTCGGGTTCGACTCCCATGGTCCCATGA
This sequence comes from Sphaerochaeta sp., assembly GCA_050252715.1. Classification (GTDB taxonomy): domain Bacteria; phylum Spirochaetota; class Spirochaetia; order Sphaerochaetales; family Sphaerochaetaceae; genus Sphaerochaeta. The sequence continues at coordinate 32,687 of JBFWKK010000005.1, forward strand.
TGGTGTACTCAACCTCAGTGGCTTTGAGGTTGTCCACCATGACTACCTTGGTACCAAACCCTATCTTGGAGGTGTCAACCTTGTCCTTCGTAATAACGGTAGCACGGTCAACCTCTTCAGCAAGTCTTCTCAGGGTATTGTTCAAGAGATTCTGTTTCTCTTTTCCATACTTATACTCACTGTTCTCCCTCAGATCACCAAGCTCCCTTGCTTCACCAATCTCCTTGGCAACTTCAGGAAGTTCGACATGCTGGATATGGTCGATCTCCTTTTTCTTTGCAGCAAGACTGCTTGCTGTACAGAACAGACCAGTGGGAACAACACTCATCTTGTTGATCGGTACCACCTCATCAAAGAATTTGAAGGAGGGGAACTTCTCACTGATGGCATGCTTTATCTCAATCTTCTTTCCACCTGGAAGGTTGAATACATTCGCCACAAGGCTATAGACCTTCTGGGCACGTTCCTCCTGTCCTTCACCAACAAAGGTAAGGACGGTCCTCTCATCAAAGAGAATACCCATCAAAGTCTTGGCGTTCTTGCGGTTCTCCTGCACATCCTTGCGGTTGTCAATACAGCGGTTGGTGTAGTCCAGCAACTGCAACTCAGTGTAGATGAGCTGCTCCTCGTTGACTCCAGCCTTTTCCCAGTACTTCTTGTCCCCGTTCTTGAGCAGGTAGATCAAGGTATTGCCTTTCTCCTTGAAGTTTTCTACGGCATCGCGGTAGATACCTGCTAGAGCACTGTATTTCTTCTTCTGTTTGAAGATGTCAGGAATATACCCGGTAAGGTATGCGTCAAACAGATGTGCAAGAACCTTATCCCATCCAGGAATTTCATCAACGACATGGTCGATAAAGGCCTTCTTGAGTTCTGGGTCCTTGATCGCAGCAAAGGTTGCGTCCACATCCTCACACCGCTCATAGAGCATGGCAAAGGTCAACGCCTCAGGATAGCTGATAAAGTTCATGTGCTGATGCTTGACCAGATCCTCAAGCAAGAGATAGCAACTGAAAGTTACATCATTGCTTACCACTATTGGCTTGAAGGACCCGTTCTCCTCAAAGAAGATATCGCTGAAATAGCGGACCATCTCAAAGAAGAAGTCACTCTCAACATCTCCCTTGGAGGCGATGAAATCCTTGAGGCTTCTAATCTTGTCATAGATATTTTTCTCATTGCGGAACACCTGGAGCTGTTTCTCTTCATAGCTGACCGGGGTGGAGCGCAGGAGGTAGGTATCCACATCATTGCTCGAGAGATCGAAAAGGGGATTGGTCATCAACTCCTTCTTTGCCTGATTGAGCCATGGTGTCCACTCCTTCGCATCAAGAATGGAAGGTACCAGTTCGCTTTTTATCTCTTTCAAGTTGATCTTTCCATCATTGCTGGCCATAAGCGTCTTCAGTGTCCAGGGTATATCCTCCTGTACCTTTGCACTCAGCTTCTCTCTGGGAAGGGCACTCTTGAGAACCCAGATATGACTCTTAGGAAGTGCCTGAAGACTCTTGAATGCCATCTGGGTGGACATTCTGCTGCCTTCCTTGCCGCTCTGACCGGCAAAGTCGACAATGACATCAGTCTCATTGATGGATCGTATCCTGCCGATGCGGTTGGTGCTGTTCTGGAAGACAAAGGTACCCTTGTCAAAGGCAATGTTTGTCTCAAAATCCTCGATACTGTGCAGGATATCACGATTGATATTGCTGGTAAGTGCACTGGATTCAAGACAACTCTTGAGCCTCGAGTGGTTCTTGTACTTGATCTTGTAGCTCTTTATCAGATTCTCCCGGGCAAAGGTGTCCTCACGGTCAAAGGTGAGCATCTTCTTCTGGCATTCAATCTGGTGGTCGATATCATCCTTGCTTGCATTCTCAAGATCACGGAGCAAGGCAACAGCGGTACTCTTGCTCACCGCAGATACCTGGTCTGCCACTGAGATGAAATAACCGAAGTTATCCTCTTCCTGTTCGAGCAGTGCTGTATACATGGCACGAACCGAGGATACATCCTTACGCTTGATCAGCCGGTGGATGCCCTTTTTATAGTAGGAGACTGCCTTGTCGGTGTTTCCCTTCTGTATCGCATGGCTGGCAAGGAGACGAACAATCTCGACTTCTTCGTAGTCTACCTTCACCAACCGTTCCCAGAGTTGGAACTTCTCCTCATTCTTTCCCATCTGCTCATAGGAGTCTGCAAGCAGACGTAGAGCATGCTTGTTTTCCCCACGGCTGAGAATCTTCTGGGAGAGATATTCAACCACATTCCATTTCTTGGCTTCCATGAACATCTCAATAAGGCTGAGAAGCTGGAGATAATCATCGGCTCCCCTGCGTTCCAGCTGGATGGAACCACTGATATACATGGCAATGATGCTGTTTCTCTCTTTCTCATTCAGGTGCTTGTCACACAGATTCTTTGCCTCAGTTTTCTGGTCCTCATCCATCTCTACGATGTGTGTATCCAGTTCCTGGAAGCTGCCGATAGTGTAGGTGGTGACGGTACTTCGTGTCCATTGCTCTTCTTTCAGCAAGTTCTCGATCTCTTGGAATCCCATGGTTTCCTCCAAACATATTTGTCCAATTCTAAGACGTAAAAGAAACCGGGCAGACCGGGACATAGCCTGCTCGGGTTTTGCTTTCATAGTTTCTTTTCCATAATATAACATGATTTGGGGAAACTAGCAATTGATTTCCAGAAACTGGCAAAAACATATTAACAAATATATAGTATTTACAAGAATGAGTCGTTGCAAAACCTCTTTCTACCTGTTATAAATTCAGTATGGAAACAGCTTCATTAAAAATCGCACCAAGCATGCTCTCCGCTGACTTCTCCAATACCGGCGAGGAAGTACGGAGCATCAATGAGAGTAATGCAGATTGGGTGCATCTGGATGTCATGGATGGGATGTTTGTACCCAATATCACGTTTGGCCCGAAATTCATCAAGGACCTCAGAGCGCACTCCAACCTCATTTTTGATGTCCACCTGATGATTGACCAACCAGAGAGATACATCTCCCTGTTTGCAGAGAGTGGCAGTGATTTCATCACGGTACACGGGGAGGCTTCCGTGCACCTGCATAGAACCCTTCAGATGATCAAGAACAGCGGCTGCAAAGCCGGTGTTTCCCTGATTCCTTCAACTCCGGTGAGTATGATCGAACCGGTCCTTGATATGGTTGATCTCATTCTCATCATGACCGTCAATCCTGGTTTTGGGGGGCAGAGCCTGATCCCTTCCACTTTGAAAAAAGTTGAACAGCTCGCATCGTTGCGTGAGAGCCAAGGATATTCGTATCTGATCAGTGTCGATGGTGGGGTGAATCTGGATACGGTAGTCGAGATTGCCCAGAGAAAGGCTGATGTTGCAGTATGTGGCAGTGCCTTCTTTGGTGCCAAGGATAGAGCTGGATTCGTGAAGGAAATGAAGGAACGTTCCCGATCATGAAGGCTGTCATCCAACGGGTCCATGATGCAAGTGTCTCAGTAGACGGAGAAATTACCGGAGCAATTGCAAACGGTCTGCTGGTATATCTTGGAATAGAGCATGAGGATAGTCAGCAACAACTCTCTTGGTTATGTGAGAAAATCGTAAAACTGAGGGTTTTCTCTGATGAGCAAGGGAAGATGAACAAGAACCTGCATGATGTGCACGGTTCCATTCTGGTGGTCAGCCAATTCACCTTGCTCGCAAATCTTCGCAAGGGCAACAGACCGTCTTACAATGCTGCAGCGCCTCCTGAAAAAGCTGAGGCGTTGTATGAACAGTCACTCCACGTGTTTTCTGAGATGGGCTATACAGTGGCTTCTGGAAGGTTTGGGACGCATATGAAAGTGTCCTACACAAACGATGGACCGGTAACCCTGTTGCTTGAAGCATAGCAACATACAAAAGTACTTAGTGATTGAGAGATATGAGTAGTTGAGGAGCAGAGCATGGCAAAGAATAGCAAGGACACGACTTTTCCGACCGACCAGAAGCAGAAACGTGAAGCACTGGAAGCGGCTAGAATACAGATTGACAAGCAGTTTGGCAAAGGTTCCCTGATGAAACTGGGAGATAACAAGGAGACTCGCAATATTGCAAGCATCTCCTCAGGTTCCCTGCTTCTGGATGAAGCCCTTGGTATCGGTGGATATCCAAAAGGTAGGGTGATCGAGATATACGGGCCGGAGAGCAGTGGAAAAACCACGCTGGCTTTACACGCCATTGCAGAGAGTCAGAAGGCCGGGGGTATCGCTGCCTTCATCGATGCCGAACACGCCATGGACCCAAGCTATGCCAAGAAGCTGGGGGTCAATATCGATGAACTTTGGATCAGCCAGCCAGACAGCGGAGAGCAAGCTCTCGAGATTGCAGAATCCCTGGTACGCAGTGGTGCTGTGGATATCATTGTAGTTGACTCGGTAGCTGCATTGACTCCCCAGGCAGAGATTGATGGGGATATGGGGGACAGTCACATGGGTCTCCAGGCCCGTCTTATGAGCCAAGCCCTGCGTAAGCTCACCAGCTTGCTGGCTAAGAGCAATACCACCATTATCTTCATCAACCAGATCCGCATGAAGATCGGTATTATGTTCGGGAATCCTGAGACGACCACCGGTGGTAATGCACTGAAGTTCTACTCCTCTGTTCGCCTTGAGGTCAGGAAGATTGAATCGATCAGCAAGAGTGCCGATGACATTGTTGGAAACAGGGTCCGCATCAAGGTCGTCAAGAACAAGGTTTCCCCTCCATTCAAGAAGGTTGAGCTGGATCTGATGTTTGGAGAGGGTATCAGTTATATTGCCAGCATTCTTGACGCTGCACTCAAGTATGAGATGCTTGAGAAAAGTGGTTCCTGGTACTCCTATAATGGGGAGAAAATTGGACAAGGCAGGGAAAGAACTCTGGACTTCCTCAGGGACAACCCTGATATCGCAGAGGACCTTGATAAACGCCTCAGGGCAAAGATGTTCCCCAAGGTGGATGAGCAGGCAGCCCCAGTGGTTTCTGAATAAGGGTCATGCATAGATGGATACAGAGGCGGTTATTCCGCCTCTGTGTTGTCATTATGATATCACTTGGGTATACTCGCCAAGAGAGGGCAGTGGTGTGATCGAAGAAGTAGTGCACGAGGAACAGGCAGGAGAGGGGACAACGTTTCATACCCCTACCTTTGACGGGCCTCTTGACCTCCTGCTCTTCTTGATACAAAAATCCGAAGTCAACATCTACGATATTCCCATTGCAGACATCACGGAGCAATTCCTTGGGTATCTCAGGGAGGAGAAGGTAACAGAACTCGGTGATTTGACCCAGTTCTACAAGATGGCTGCAGATCTCTTGTACATCAAGAGCCGGATGTTGTTGCCAGTCGATCTTGAGTTTGATGAAGAGTACCAGGATCCCCGCCAAGAGTTGGTAGACCGACTGCTGGAATATCAAAAATTCCGAAAATATACAGAACTACTCACCGGCACCAATACCAGTGGGGAGTTGTTCATCACCAGAAAGAGCAGCCAGTTCAGACTGCCATTTGGAGATGAGGAACTTTTTGGTGAGGTCTCCTTGCAGGATTTGCTCAAGACCTTCACTCGACTGATGACCACCATCACACCGAACAAGGTGTTCAATGTCTATGAATCGGTTACGGTCAACGAGAAGATCGCACTCATGCAGGAGCTTTTTGAATCAGAGGACTATATAACCTTGGAGGCTTTGATCATCCATACCGATCAACTGCTGCATATCATCTGCAGTTTCATGGCCATCCTGGATGCTTGCAAGCTGAGAATGATCACCTTGGTTCAGAGTGAGCCGTTCGGCCCAATCCTTATTCGCAAGGTGGATGAGGCGTTTGAGCAGGACTTTGAGCATATGTATGATGATGATTTCGAGGAAATTGTGGAGGAAATCATTACCACACCCATCTCAGAAGGAGAAGAGGAGCGGTTTTTTGCGGAAGATGCAGATAATATACGCACAACTACTGACGATGGTCGGATTTTTCTGTATGATGATGAGGGTGAGGGTGAGCAGATCATCCTCGACGATGAGTAATGTAGGAGTTATGTGTGGATAGGAAGAGGCAAGTGGGCACAGCTGAGACTCAGCAGGGCCCCCTCTTGAGTACAGAGGCCCGATTGGTTGAAGTGATTCTCTTTCTGGAGAACGAACCGGTCAGTTTGGAACGATTGAGTAAGATGACCTCCCTCTCTGAGGAGGTAACAAGAGCCGCTGTTGAGGAGCTGCAGGAACACTACCGTTCCTTCTTGCATGGCCTTGACCTTGCTGAAAGCCAAGGAGCATTCCAATTCCTCCCTTCATCAGATTTGCATGACAAACTTCGATCCTGCTATGGCAGGAGAGTCGACAGACGTCTCAGTCGTGCAGCCTTGGAAACGCTCTCCATTGTAGCCTACAGCCAACCGATCACCCGTAGGGAGATCGACAACATCCGTGGGGTCAGCAGTGACACCATCATCCGCTTGTTGCGCGACCGAGAATATATCAAGGTAGTGGGAAGAAAGGATGTCCCTGGACATCCCTGTCTCTATGGTACCTCGAGAAAGTTCCTTTTTGAGTTCAACCTGGCGAGTATCAGCGCACTGCCCAAGCTCTCCGACATAGACCGATTGAGGTTCGAAGCAGAACCAGCACAGGAGAAAGAAGAAGCATGAAACTAACATATCCGTTGAGACTACAGGTATATCTGGCAAAAAGTGGCTGTGGGTCACGCAGGTCCTGCGAGACACTTATTGCAAGTGGTCGTGTCACGGTAAATACCAAACGAATCACTGAACTTGGCACCAAGGTAGACGAAGAAGACGTAGTCATGGTAGATGACCAGCTTGTTGAGCCAAGTGAAAAGACATTGTACTATGCTCTGCATAAGCCGAAGGGATTTGTCTGCACGAACTGGGATCCCAACGAACGAAACTATGCTCGTGATCTCATCACCATCGAGGACAAGAACCTGCTCTTTCATATTGGCCGACTGGACAAGGATTCCAGTGGCTTGATCCTTTTCACCAATGACGGGGATGTCGCCCAGAAGATCATGCATCCTTCCCAGGAGATTGAGAAGGAGTACTTGGTCAGCTGCAGTACTGCTGTCCGTCGTGAGGATCTTGATGAGGCTAGGAAGGGTGTCATTATCGACATGTCCCAGCCTTATACCATAAAACGCTTTGAGATTATCAGCAAAAAATGGGTACGGATCATTCTGACTGAAGGAAAGAATAGAGAAATCAGGAAAATCCTGAGCCACTTTGGCTATGAGGTCAAGCAGCTGGTCAGGATGCGTATCGGTTGCATCGAGCTTGGCGATCTGAAGCCGGGACAGTTCAGGACTGTCTCCCCATCAGAGATCAAGGCACTGCTTCAAGGCGAGAATGAGATCATCAGAAAGAGTACAGGGAGAGGCTGGTAATGGTTGTAGCTATTGATGGACCGGCAGGAGTAGGGAAGAGTTCCATAGCCCAGATGATTGCAAAGACCTGCAACTTCTACTACCTGAATTCTGGCTCATTCTACAGGGCATATACCTATCTGCATGTCAAAGAGGGGAAGGACCCTCTTGATTATGCATCCGTCCTTGAGACGGCCAAAGGATATATGCTTTCCATTGAAGATGACCATATCTGTGTCAATGGAAAGGACATTGAGGACAAACTGCACACCAAGGAAGTGGATGCTGTAGTTGCACAGGTATCCACCTATCCTCCCCTGAGAAGCTATGTGAACGAACAGCTCAGACGCATTGCAAAGGATATGGATGTTGTGATTGAGGGAAGGGATATTACCACGGTGGTCTTCCCAGACGCAGAGTTAAAATGTTACTTTGATGCAAAGGCGGAAGTTCGTGCACAAAGACGGCTTCAGCAGCACCCTGATGGACAGGACTACGAAACGGTTCTGCAACAAATCAGGATGCGGGATGAAATAGACAAGAACAAGGAAGTAGGGGCTCTTCGCATCGCTGAAGATGCCATGTACGTAGATACCTCGTACTTGACTATAGGACAAGTTTGTGAGAAAGTGTTATCTGCTATTTTTACGCTCAAGGGCGATGTAAATAGGTAAATTTAGGATCAGGAGAAATCAAGTGGCTGAAGAACAAGAAATCGAAGAAAAGAAGACCAGAATGCAGGAAGTCCTGCAGGAGGAGTATCTTAAATCTCTTGATGGAATCGAAGACGGTCAGCTCGTGGCCGGTACTGTTGTCCAGGTAAACAACGAGTATGTATTCGTGGATGTCGGTTACAAGAGCGAGGGACGCATCTCTCGTGAAGAATTCGCATCGGTTCCTGAGGTAGGTGACGAAGTAAAGGTTGTCATTATCGCAAAGGAAGGGAAGGGCGGTCAAATCGTCGTTTCCAAGAAGCGTGCCGACTTCAAAGAACGCACTGATGAACTGAAGGCTGCTTCTGAGAGCAGATCTCCCGTTTTGGGCAAATTTGAAAAGGTAATCAAGGGTGGTTTCGAGGTTGACCTCGGAGGCGAGTACAAGGGTTTCTGCCCACTCTCAAAGGCTGATGTCCAGAGAGTAGAGGATCCTGAGACCATGATCGGCATCACTGATTATTTCATCATCGACAAGTTCCACGGCGGCACAAAACTCAAGAGTGTTGTGAATAGACGTGAGTATCTTGACCAGAAGATCAAAGAGAATAAAGAGAAATTCTTCTCCACCGTCCAGATCGGCGATGTGGTTGAGGGTGTCGTGAAGTCTTTCACCTCCTTCGGCGCATTCATTGACCTTGGTGGATTCGACGGACTCTTGCATATTAATGACATGAGCTGGGGCCATGTTACCCGCCCGAAGGACTTCGTGAAGAAGGGGCAGGTGGTACAACTCAGACTCATCAACATCGACCCGGAGACCCAGAAGATCAACCTCAGCTTGAAGCACATGCAGGAAGATCCATGGACAACCTTCGAGCAGAAGTACAATGTCGGTGATGTTGTCAAGGCTCCGGTAACCAAGATTACCACCTTTGGCGCATTTATTGAGATTGAGCCTGGAATCGAGGGACTTGCCCACATCAGTGAGCTGTCCTGGACCAAGCGCATCAACAACCCCAAGGAAGTCCTTGATGTTGGTGATGTAGTTGAGGCAAAGATCCTGGGTTATGACTTGGACAAAAAGAGAGTTTCCCTCGGCCTCAAGCAACTTGAGGAGAATCCTTGGGACACCATTGCCGAGAGATATCCGATCGGACAGACTCTTTCCAAGCCAGTTGTAAAGATCACCAATAGTGGCGCTTTCATCAACCTTGAAGAGGGTATTGATGGATTCCTCCATATCGATGACATTTCATGGACCAAGAAAGTCAAGAATATGGCATCCTTCTGCAGTGAAGGTGATGTGATTGACGTAGTGGTCATCCGTGTTGAACCGGAGAATCGTCGTATCCGCCTTGGCGTCAAGCAGCTCGAGGGCAATCCTTGGCAGACCTTGCGGCACGACTATCCCAAGTTCAGCACAATCAGTGGTGTCATCACCAATGTCACGGACTTTGGCGTATTTGTGAAGGTCATCGGAGACATCGAGGGGTTGATCAGCAAGTACAACTTGGTTGGTCCAGATGAAGAATACACCGACGAAGTACTCAAGAAGTTCAATGTCGGCGATCCCATCACCGCGATGGTTGTCGAATGCAATCCTTCGACCCAGAAGCTCTCACTCTCCATCAAGGAGATGGTAAGACGCTCCCAGCAGTCGGAAATTGCAAAGTATATCCATGAGGATAGCGAAAACGACACCTACTCCCTGGCAGAGATGATGCGTTACAAGGACGAGGACAAGGGAGACAACTAGAGTTGTGTTCCCATCACAGGCGGCATACCTGCCGCCTGTGTCATATACCCTTGATAACGGAGATGAGCCATGAGTAAAAATATGAAGGATTCAGCTGACCTTACATTGGCTGAACGAATCGAAGGATCTTTGAACGGCTTTCTTGGCAAGAACAAGAAGTTGTTGATTATCATAACTGTTGTTGTAGTCGTTGGATTGGCCACACTGGGAATTGTTCTCAGCGTAAGCCAGAAAAACCTGCAGGAGCAGTTCAACCAGATTGACCAGCTTGAGGCTTCCTATGCTGAGTTCCAGGCCATGGGTACTGATGATGAAGCATATCAGGAGACCTATGACGAACTGGTCGCAGGATTGCAAGAACTTGCAGACAAGGGAACTAAGTACCCAAGTCTGAAAGCTGAATACCTGTTGGGCATGGTTGCATTCCAGGATGAGGAGTTCCAGACGGCTGTTGACAGGTTTATTGCTGTATATTCAGAATCTGATGGGAATTATCTTGGTTCCTTGGCTCTTGCCAATGCTGCTTCTTCTGCAGAAGAGCTCGGCAATGATTCCTTGGCACTGGAGTACTACACCAAGATACTTGATGAGTTCGGCTTTGATGCAGCTGAGTCTCCAAAAGCACTATTTGGACAGGCTCGTCTGCAGGAGAAGAGTGGTAACACGGAGTTGGCTAAAGCTACATTCCAGCAGCTTGCTGACCAGTTCCCAACTTCCGAGTATGCCAAGCTTGCAACCAACAGACTTGCACTCCTGTAAGCAAACAGGGTAGGGTAGAACAAAACCCACCATGAGGAGGCAGATGCATGAAGAGAAGAATTTCCATTCTTTCTACAGCATCTGTCTTTTTTCTTGTCCTGATTCTGCTCATCAGTTGTGGAATTGCTACCCGATTTTATATTGAGAGCAGCATTCGCAGAACCACCAGTACCACAGATGATGCAATCTCAGCAACGTACTCAGTTACTTCCGATCGTTTGAACAGTCTTGGCTGGATCGACACTGGAACCGGTCCTTCCTTGATGTTGTTCTATTTGATCAGTGGTTCCGAAATACCGCCGAGCGGAATTATTTCCAAGTTTGATACGCTGTACCAGAGGAACAATGTCGGGGCAGCAATATCTTCTGATGAGGTGCTGAGTCTCACCAGCGCCTCCACTGACTATACACTCTACCGGTTCTCGGATGATTTTCAATCCACGTTCCAGAGCCCTGGATACATAGCTACAGCAAACAATCCTCTCAGTCCTAATTTTTCCATTACAGTTATTAAGACACCAATTGATGACTCACATGTGGCAATGAACCTTCAGTTTGATACAGGAGCCTACACAATTCACAATCCATCACCAACCTTTTCTCCATCAACAGTAGCATCCCTGAGGAGATTCAACGGAGTGCCGTTCCAAACCAATGTAAGTACCGTAATTGGCTCTCAAGCCTCGTATCCGGAGTACTCTGCAGTAGGTCCCACCACTGGCATACATCTTCATATCTACGGAGCGGTCAATGTCTCACAGGGTGATTTCAATAACATCTATTGGACTGATCTTGCCTATCTAGGAAATATCACACTCTCAGAATAGCGGTAACCATCAAGAGGATGATGTCCCTACACTGGAAACAGGGGAATTTTTTATCTGTATTTTTCTGTTGATAATAGGTATTCTGTTAACTATAAACCTAACATACCCTTGCAAGATGCAAAACAACACTCATACTATCCTGGTACGTGGTATAGAGCAAAAGGAAATCCAATTGCATGCGCCTGTGGATTACAGACACACACAATTGGTATTGGCTTCAGTCTCAGACTTCATTATCCTGTTGTTTCTTCGGCATGACCAAACCAACGCCGAATAGCACAACACCCACAATGATCAAAACAATTGCGCTCTTGTTCATTTGTGAGAATGTGAATTTTACAATTCCTTCAATGGTATCAGAGGGAACTGGGAGGGAACCAAAATCAATGCCGGCAAGACCTCCAATTTTTTCAAGACTGGAATACATTGATTTTACAATCAAAAACAGGACGCCACTGAGCGCTATGGTAATACCGGCCCATTGCATTCCAGTGCTTCTCTGAAGCAGCAGAATTGCAAGCACCAAGAACACCAGGAGAATGATGATCAAGACCAAAACCCCCAGCCATGTACCCATGAGTGAGAGATACCCTCTGACCATCTCAATGGTACCTGGTGCCAAATCATTCACCAGATCAGCTATAACCAAGGACTCAGGCAATCCCAACTGGTCGACAATCTGCTCTGCAATGACGGGGATGTACGCTTTTGGAGCTCCAAACATTGCCATCAGCTCAGCATCTGAATACTGCTGTAATCCTTTTGCAATATTCTCTTCAATCTCACCAAGCTTCATCTCCATGTCGATGACAGCACTCAGTTTACCAGTCTCACCGGTAAGACTGTTCACTACATCGTCAGTCACCATCACAGCCTGTGTTTCAATCCAGGACTCATCCAGGGCATCGATGATTGCCCCACCGATAAGCTCCACCTGTGCCTCAACCCCAGCCTTCTGGACAGGATCGGTAATCTCAGCTCCACCGGTAAGTCCGTCACGAACAATATCCGGAATCATCTTCCCTAGCTCTCCATGGACAAGAGAGGGAATATCGTAGTCACTGACGACTGTCTGATAGTAGCCTTGGTTGAGGAGCGTATTGTTCACACCTCGATACACCATGAATGCCATTCCATAGACAACTACCACCAGCGACAGCAGCAACAGGATGATAATCTTGAGTGCCTTCACTTCATTTGCCTCCTTCTGATTCTAGAAACCACAATTCAGTATTACTTATTCCATTTCATGCAATCCCTTACATGGTGAGGCATGTAAATGTACAAGTCAAGAAATGAACGAGACATTCCCGTAAAACATGGAAAAATAAGCCTATTCAACAGTCACTGATTTTGCCAGATTTCTCGGTTTGTCTGGGTCATTCCCTTTCTGGATTGAACAATAATACGCATAGAGCTGGCTCACTATGACCGAAAGGATGGGACTGAACAGGGGGTGGGTCTGTGGAATACGAAAAACCATATCAGCCGTTTCATCGAAGGTATGGACCTGTTCAAAGGTGATGACCAAAGCCGTGGCACCCCTGGCCTTCACTTCCTTTATGTTTGAATCCATCTTCGCATAGAGGGATGGCTGGGTGCAGAGAGCCACCACCAACGTGGAGGTATCCACAAGAGCAATGGGACCATGCTTGAGTTCTCCCGCAGCAAATGCCTCACTGTGTGTATAGCTGATCTCCTTGAGCTTGAGTGCACTCTCCAGGCTGATCGCGTAATCTACAAGCCTCCCCATGAAGAACACCTTCGTCTTGTTGAACTGGTTGGCTGCAAATCGCTGGATATCCTCCTGACGGTCCAGTAGGAGTTGTGCTTGTCCAGGGAGGGCCTGCAGGGATTCAAGCAACACCGATTGTTCAGCCTTTGCGAGCAAGGTCGCCAAGCTGAAGAGACTGAAAAGCTGGGTCGTGAAGGCCTTGGTGGAGGCAACGGCAATCTCAGGCCCGGCATTGGTGTAGAGCACCTTGTCTGCCTCTCGGCTCAAGGTGCAACCAACCACATTGGTGATGGCAAGCGTTGGAATTGCAAGATTCTTAAGCATCCTGAGTGCCGCAATGGTATCGGCAGTTTCTCCGCTTTGGCTGATGAGAATGCACACCTCACCATCCTTGCGAATATGGGGTTTGTAACGCAACTCACTTGCTATTGCAACTTCTACCGGGATTGAAGCAACCTGCTCAATGACATAGCTTGCAACCATGGCAGCGTGATACGCAGTACCACATCCGGTGATCAAAAGATGTTCAGCTCCCTGCAGAAGCGAGGCAATATCAGAGGGAAAAACCAGATCGCCATCCTTGTCAAGTTTGGGCTTCAGGGTATCTGCCAATGCCTTTGGTTGCTCACAGATTTCCTTGAGCATGAAATGTTCATATCCACATTTCTCTGCTGCTTCCATATCCCAATCAATGGTTTCACAGGGACGGGTTACCTCTTCTCCTTCCAGGTTGTAGATATGCACTTCATCCTTGGTCAGTACGGCCACCTCAAGATCATTGAGATACTGGACCTCCCTGGTATGGACAAGCAAGGGAGGAGCATCACTGGCTATCAAGGTTGCATGCTCACCTCTCCCGATCACCAAGGGGCTGTCCTTCCTCGCAACCACAATAATGTCAGGTTGATCAGCACAAACCACAGCGATCGCGTAGGAGCCCTCCAGACGAGCCACAGACTCCCTCACAGCAAGCAGAAGGTCTCCGTTGTAATGGAAGTCGATCAGATGTGCAATGACCTCGCTGTCGGTCTGGCTGGCGAAAGCTACCTGGTGTTTTTCCAACCATTTTCGTAGTTCACCGTGGTTCTCAATGATCCCATTGTGTACCACAGCAATACTCTTTGCGCCATCAGTATGCGGGTGGCTGTTGCTGTCACTCGGCTCTCCATGGGTAGCCCAACGGGTATGCCCGATTCCACAACTTCCATTCACCGGATTCTGCTCTACCAGCAATGCAAGATTGGACAACCTACCCTTGATCTTCCTGACCTGAAGATGCTCATCCTCAGAAATGACTGCAATTCCTGCAGAGTCGTAGCCTCTGTATTCAAGTCGCCTGAGTGCCTCAAGCAGGATGGGAGACGCATCCTCTGTACCGATATATCCAACAATTCCACACATGGCAGCCTTCCTTATGCTTTGTAGTACCATATGTTGTCTTATTTTATCTACTATTTACCAGTCAATTTTCTACAAATTGTTTCCGTTCCATCATTTTCATTGACGTCACATAGCTCAATATCAGAAGAATACCAGCAATTACCCAGACTCCCAGCTTTGCCAGTGGCGTTTCCCCCAAGCTCGATTCACCGAGAACACTGCTCAATGCTGAACCAACACCCACGACAACCACTGTGATACCCATATACCACACCCTGCTCTTCTCAAACCCAAATTTGACTATCAGCGGATAATTCAGGGAGAGAAACAAGACACCAAGAAAGAGTTGGAGTTGGATGGTTCCAAAAGAAACAGTCCCCCTGAAAACAAGTGAGGATACCATCACCAACAGAATCGAGATGAGAATCATAAGGAACCCAAACAGGTATTTGCTCTGTACCACCACCTTTCTAGAGACAGGAAGAGCACTTACATACGCCTCCCAGCCATCACTCTGGTCGTAGGCAAAACTGGTAAGGGTGAGCATCACCAGCATTATCGTACACATTGCTGTATAGAGAAAACCTCCCTGCATTCCAGCAAAAACAGTAAAAAAGGCAACAATGAAGAGTGTAGTCTCCGATTTTCTCTTCAGTATAAACCATTCTTTCAACAACAACGTACACCTTACATTCATGACCAATCCCCTCCTCTTGAAAGCATGATGATGATCTCTTCCAGTGTTGCCCGCCTTGCTTCTCCAAATGGAGGAATCTGTTCTGTATTCATCAATAACGCATTCTGGAATTGCCCCACACGTCTGGCGAGTATGGCAGCCTCATCAACATCAGCCATACGTGCAGAAGGAACCTGTACCAAACGATACCTCTCAAGAAATTCATCCTTCTCACAGGAGATCCGTATCTTCCCCTCTTCAAGAAAGGTCACATAGTCACAGAGTTTCTCCAGGTCGCTGGTAATATGGCTGCTGATGAGAATCGTATGTCGCTCATCCTCACTATATCGGGAGAGCAAGGTTATGATCTCATCCCTGCTTACCGGGTCCAGCCCACTGGTTGGCTCATCGAGGATGAGCAATTCAGCCTTATGACTGAGAGCAATGGCTAATTGAATCTTTGCCTTCATACCGCGTGAACATTTTCGATAGGGTTTGCTTGCCTCAATATGGAACTGTTCAAGCAGTGATTTGTAGTACACTTCGTCCCAGTTTGCATAGAGCCCGTGAAACACCCGACTCAGTTCACTTGGATTGAGTATACTGGGAATCCCTGCATCCTCAACCATGAATCCGATTGTCTGCCTTGCCTGCTCATCTTTGGCGATATCACTGCTGCCCATGACGGTGATGGTCCCTGAATCTTCATGTATGAGACCAAGAATCAATTTGAGCGTGGTGGTCTTTCCACTTCCGTTTGCACCTACAAGCCCATGAACAGTCCCCCTCAACACCGTAAACTCCGGGAAATCGAGGGCAAAAGAACCAAACCTTTTCCGGAGATTCCTACACGTAATTGCTTCATGCATCCTATGCTTCTCCCCGTTTCAATAGTTCATACATCATTGCCAACTCCTCTTCGGTAATTCCAAGAAAATCAGAGAGCAACATAATGGAACGCATATGCTCCTCAATTTTCTGCAGGTACTCTTCCTTGATCTGTTCATGGTTCCTGGCAGCTACATAGCTGCCTTTCCCTGCAATAATCTGGATATACCCTTCCTTTTCCAATTCATCATAGGCACGTTTTGTGGTAATAACACTGATCCTCAGTTCCTTTGCCAATACCCGTATGGAAGGAAGCATCATACCTTCTCTCAAGATGCCACTGACAATCTGGGAACGGATTTGCTTTGCAATCTGTGCATAGATCGGATCCTCATTTGCATTGGAAAGTATGATATCCACGCCTTCACCTCCATACTGTACATATACAGTATATACAGTTACATGTACATGTCAACAGGCCTTGTCAATTGGTTCTCAAGAATGCCAGGAATCGCTATACTAGAGATATGATAGAATTCACCTTTGAAAAGAAACAAACACTCCAAGATGCACTGATGCAGCTTTATACCATAATCCGGTTGTTGAGAAGTGAAGATGGGTGTCCATGGGACCGAGAGCAAACACTCAAGAGTGTTGCACAGAACCTGCTTGATGAAACCTATGAGTATATTGATGAGATCATAGAGAACAACCAGGAAGGTCTCAAGGAGGAGATCGGGGATGTACTGCTCAATGCACTGATGCTGCTTGAGATGCATGAGGAAGAACATGCATTTCCCGTCGTCGATGCACTCAATGACGTGTGCCAAAAGCTGGTGAGAAGGCATCCCCATGTATTCAGTACAACCCAGGTGGCATCTAGCGATGAGGTGATTGACTTGTGGAATGAGATCAAAACGAAGGTTGAAGGAAAACAGAATACTGAGGATGACTTTTTCAGCAGGGTCCCCTCCTCCCTTCCCCCTCTGGAGATGGCAAATGAAATTCAAAAAAAGATCAGGAAGGTCGGCTTTGACTGGAATGATGTCTCCGGGGTAATCCTGAAAGTAGAGGAAGAGCTCCAGGAGGTCATACATGCAAAGGATCATCAGGATGATTGTGAACAAGATCTCGAAATGGAACTGGGAGATTTGCTCTTTGCAACCGTGAATCTTGCCAGATACCTCGGCTATAATCCATCGGTTGCTCTTCACAGATCCAATGAGAAGATGAAAAACCGATTCAACAAACTACATAAACGTGCACTTGAAAGAGAGGTGCCATTGGATCAGGATCACCTGGAGGAGATGGATAATCTTTGGAAGGAGGTCAAGAGCGAGGAAACCCGCTGAAGGTAGAGAGCATGGATAGTGGACAAGAAAAACAACCCAATTCAAGGAAAGAACGAAGGAAAGAAGGTGGTGCAATTTACGAACGCATTGCCTACGATATTGCAAAGAGAATCGCCAATCAGGAGATAGGTGAAGGGACGAGGCTCTCAGGACGTTCTCTTATGTCCAGCGAGTATGGGGTTTCCCCAGAGACCATCAGACGCTCATTCGCACTCCTGGAAGAGGCAGAGGTTGTCCATGTCATGCACAACAGTGGGGTCAGGGTACTCAGCACAGAGAAGGCAAAGCTCTACATCAAGAAACGGGAGAAGCATGATGAGGGGAAGTTTCTCCTGCACAGGATGCGGGAGATCCTCAACGAGCAAGAATCACTGAACCGTGAACTCTATTCTACCGCAAAACAGCTCTTTACCATGAACAACCGGTTCAAGGAATCAAACCCCTTCCCCCTCTATGAATATTCCATCAATGAAGGCAGCAAAGCCATCGGACAAAATCTGGGAGGATTGCACTTTTGGCAGGAAACTGGGGCTACCATCGTTGCCATACGCAGGGATGGAGTCATCAACCTCTCCCCAGGCCCGCTGGAACAGCTGGCCTTAGGGGATATATTGATGATGGTGGGACCCCAGGACTGCCTGAAAAAGACTGAAATACTATTCGATTGAACGAAGGTACTCGCCGTAGTTCTGCTCCCAGGATCCTGCAAAGAGCTTTTTACGGGCAATCTTGAGCTTGCTTGCGATCAGGAACTTATCAACATCAGGACCAAAGAGCAACTTGATCAAATTCCGCTCACCGGCAATACGCACCATAAATTCATGCTTTTTTGCACCCTTCTCTACAACCAGCGATTCGTCATGTGATGCAACTCGTGATTCCAACAGGCTTGTATAAGGTTCTTCCCCTTTTGTGTCGATACAAAATAGACTTCCCTTCAGATGCTTGGCAAGGGTCTGCTTCTTAGGCCCATGGAGGAAAAGCACGTTTGTAATGGTATAGCCTGCATTGAGGGCATGTTGCAACGCTTGTTGCACCATAGCTTCATCAATCTGTCCATCATCCACCAGTTCTGCCAGCATGACCTCTTCCTCGCCCTCGATGCCGATGGACAGAGGATTGACGAACTCCAATTTGGGTTTGGGGTTGAAGCCTTGGGTAAACTGGACATGCAAAGGAGAACGTTGGAAAGCCATCTCAAAATTCCTCATCGCATTGATATGGCTTACATAGAGGGCAGAGGCAAACCTACGGTAGGTAATTACTGCCTGCACCGTATTGGAAATCGGCGATTCTGGTGCCTCAACCTGTATTGGTTTGCTTTCATGCATCTTCTCTTCAAGAAGCGAATCCTTGTGTTTCACATCCACCACCTGATGGGCTTTTGAACATGCACCACACTGGTGGTCACATACCTCTTCACACCGTTCAGTAAGCAGGAGATTCCTTGCACGGTCCCACTCTTCCTTCAGAAATTTCTTCCCTACCCGCAGAGAGACGGAATCCCATGGCAAAGGCCCTTCCACTTCATACTCTTGGAAAATTGCATCCTCTGGGTTGTAGTCTGCCTCTGCTATGGCTTCCTTCCAGAGGTCAAGAGAGAGGTATTCATTCCATGCATCGAGACGGCATCCTTTTCGATAAGCACGTTCAATGACATCTGCGTAGCGGATATCCCCCCTGCTGATCAGACCCTCAATGTAGCTGATACCCGGCTCATGGTAGCTCACCTTGCACCCCTTGATCCGCTCATTGATCATCTTCTTCAATTGGCTCAATTGCTGGTAGGATTGCTCTTCACTGAGCTGCTTGCACCACTGGAAGGGCGTATGAGGCTTGGGAATGAAGGTACCAATGTTGATATTCATCCTGATATGTGTTGCATCCCAGATTGCACCAAGATAGTCGACAATTGCCTGGTTCTCCTCATCCCTGTCCACCACAGGAAGCCCAACCATGAAATAGAATTTCGCAAGCTTCCAGCCTCTGCTTTTCGCTTCCTTAGCAATCTCAATGACCTGGTTCAAGGGAACTGGCTTGTTCATTGCCAACTGCCAGGACTCCTTGGGGGTTTCGATGGCAAAGGTAAGGCCGCTTTTTCTCACCTCGCTGAGCTGCTCGAGAATACCGAGTGAGAAGGAGTTCACTTTCAAACTAGGCAGGGAGAAAGAGACATGCTTGAAAGAAAATTCTGCGTTCAGCGATTCGATCATCTCCTTGATATACGGATGATCTCCACTGGAGAGAGAACTGAGAGTTACCTCGCGGTAGCCCAGTCTGTCGACATACTGAGATACCTCTGAGCGAACCGTCTCATACAGTTTTTGGCGATAGGGCTTGTAGTACTGGCCGGCGTGACAAAAACGACACCCGTTGGGACAACCTCTCATGATCTCCACTACCCCATTATCCTGGGCTA
This sequence comes from Sphaerochaeta sp., assembly GCA_050252715.1. Classification (GTDB taxonomy): domain Bacteria; phylum Spirochaetota; class Spirochaetia; order Sphaerochaetales; family Sphaerochaetaceae; genus Sphaerochaeta. The sequence goes on from JBFWKK010000005.1 coordinate 52,474, forward strand.
CCTTGAAGGAGGGTACCACATAGTATTCATAGCGTGCATCCTTCTTGATGCCAAAGGAGTCATCAATGAATCGGACTGCTTTCTTCTTCCCAGGGTACCAGAGGAACGGGAATTCTTGGAGCAGCTTGCACTTGGCGTCCCTGCCAAGACCTTGAAGGGTTGCTTCACGCAAGACCTTGGTGACCTCTTCCAGTCCTCCCTCCCCTTCCCCAATATAGACAAAATCCACAAAAGGAGCGAACGGGAGCGGGTTTGTTACAGCAGGTCCACCCAAAATGACGATAGGGTGTGCATCATTGCGGTCTTTCGCACGCAACGGAATATGTCCCAGTTCCAGTACCTGGAGGATATTTGTGGCACAAAGCTCATACCCTACCGATATTCCCAAGAGATCCAAATCGCAGAGCGGTTTATGCAGGTCTAGCGTGTACAGGGGGAGTTCTTTTTCCCTAAGCAGCTTCTCAAAGTCCGGAGCAACAGAAAACACCCGATCGCAGTGCACATGATCCATTCTGTTCCACAGGTCATAGAGGATTCTCACTGCATTGTTGCTCATCCCTATCTCATAGAGATCGGGAAAGCAAATTGCTACATGAAAGTCGACATCTTCGCTGTTCTTCTGTCCGTAGTGGAACTCCCCTCCAGTGTATCGGCTGGGTTGCTGTATCGTAACCAAGTCATCGGCCAATGCCGCAAGTATATCCATCTTCAATCCTTCTCGTTCATTGTTTTGATAGGCTCTGGTATTTGTTTGCCAGAACCCTCAGATCGGCCTGTACACAGAGAGACGCCAACGTACGGTAGAGCTGGATCCGCTCATGCTCCTGCAGATCACGCTTCTCATACTCCTGTGCAAGAGAGACCAATGTCTTTGCCCAGGATACATCGTGGTCCCTTTCAGCCACAGTTTGGAACAACGTAAGAACCTCTGCTGCATCCAGTGGCGCCAAGGCTTCCCTCAGCTGTTCAAGAGGCGCTTCTGCCTCCAGCAAGAGCAGTGCATACTCCCTTGCATCAACACGCTCCTTGAGATAGGCAGTAAAAACAGCAGAGGCCTCCTGGGTTTTTCCCAAGGACATGAGTGCCTGATAGTAGGCAGTGGCAAGGTGATCGGGCAATGCACCCATCTTTTGAAGCACAGAGGCCTGGGAGGCAACCAGCTCCATATCCCCTTGTTCTGCTGCCAAGGTTATCATCAATGTTCTTGCAGCGGTGCTTATTCCCGACTCCCCTGCAATTTCACGGTAGAGTGCCAAGCTTCTCAATGCCTGTTCCTGCTCATGGAGCTCAGCCTGTGCAAGTGCAAGATAGTAGAGGCTTCCACTCTGGTAGGTAGTGCTGAACTCCTTCTTTGCTGCCCGATGCAACCCTTGCCAATCCTCACTCTGTACAAGTGCGGTGAAGGACGGCACTTCCTTCTGACAAGAGCCGAGCAGCAAGATAGCAAAAAAGGAGAACAGAATGAGCTTCCACATGCGTGTTTTCTTCATCCTTTGTTCTCCTCACTCTATCATAAGACAAGGCAGGCAATAAGCCGGGTTCTGTATCTGATGATCATCTATCCAAGGACCTTGTTGCCAAGGCCCTTCAGCAACCGACCCGCAGGATCAGGGCGGACCACCCACCTGCTGCTTGGTTTTGCTCCTGACGAGGCTTACCCTGCCACCCCTGTTGCCAGTGGTGCGGTGGGCTCTTACCCCACCATTTCACCCTTACCGGAAACCGGCGGTATCTTTTCTGTGGTGCTCTCTATAGCGTTACCGCTCCCGGGTGTTACCCGGCGTCATGTCCTATGGAGCCCGGACTTTCCTCAAGCGGCTTCAAGCCGCCCGCGATCATCTAGCCTACCTTGAAAAAAACCTACAACAAATCGTCAAATTCGCTGCTATCGACAAAGTCAGAAAGACCGCCTTCCTCAATATCAACATCTTCAACATGCTTGCGGAACTTCTCTTCCGCTCCCTCAGCTTCCTCATAGAAGAGAATACGGCTGCAGTAGGGACAGAACTCAATTTGCTTTGCTTCCCGTACTTCATTGACGAACTGGTTGGGAAGTACAATATGACATCCTTGGCATACCAATCCATGGATGGGCACAATTCCCTTGCCCTTCTTGTTCTTTACAATATTGCAGAACTTGTTGTACAGATCCTCATCAATGTCTCCACCAATGTAGCCGACACACTTTTTCTCAAGTGCTTCAAGTTGCTTTCTCTTATCAGCGAGCAATGCTTCAATTTTGCTTGCCTCACTGTCAACTTCCTGCTTCTGAAGCGTCATCAACTGCTCTTTTTCCGTGAGACGTTCACTGAACTCATTGACCTGTTTCTCTTTGACATGCAGTTGCTTGAGCAGGCTCTGTTCCTTTGCAGCAGCGTCCTTGATCTCCTTCTCCAGAGCCTCAAACTCACGCTGGGTACTGATCAACTCCATCTGCTTCTCAGAGTTCTCACGTGCAAGGACTGCATCATCGTACTGGATGCGAAGACTCTTCAACTCATCCTTTGCAGCCTCACTACGGGTGTGCTCCTCAATATATTCAAGATTGATTTTGTCGAGCAACTCTTGCTTGACCTTCAAATCCCTTGGCAACTTGACAATCTCATCCTCAAGTGCAAACCGATCACTCAGGTCATCCTGCAACTGGTTGAGTCGTGCAAATACTTCTGCTTCTTCCATCATCTTCTCCCTGTATCTCTCAAATGAAATCCTTCAATTTTCTACTTCGTTTGGGGTGTCTGAGCCGCCTCAAGGCTTTCGCCTCAATCTGTCTGATACGTTCCCTTGTCACCTCAAAATACAATCCGACTTCCTCAAGTGTCAATGAGTATCCATCATCGAGACCGAATCGCATCTTCAATACCTCCTGCTCCCTTGCAGGAAGTGTGGACAATACATCCTTCAGTTGCTCCTGCAAAAGCGCATAGGCAGTCTGTGTTGCTGGATTTTCGACTTCCTTATCCTCAATGAAGTCGCTCAGCAAGGAGTCTTCTTCCTCACCTACCGGGGTCTCAAGACTGATCGGCTCACGTGCTACATTCTTGACCGCCTTTACCTTGAGCTCCGTCCAGCCAAGTTTCTCAGCAACTTCCTCATCGGTTGGTTCCCGTCCGAGGGACTGCATCAGCATCCTCGACTCACGAACCACCTTGTTGATCTGTTCAATCATATGCACCGGTACCCTGATGGTTCGTGCTTGATCACTGATTGAACGGGTGATTGCCTGCCTGATCCACCAGGTAGCATAGGTAGAGAACTTGAATCCCTTGCGGTACTCAAACTTCTCGACTGCCTTGATCAAACCAATATTGCCTTCCTGTACCAAGTCAAAGAAATGCAATCCCCGATTGGTATACTTCTTTGCAATGGAGACAACCAAACGAAGATTGGCCCTGATCAAACGGTCCTTTGCATCCTTCATCATCTTCTGACCATACTTGATCTTGGTGGAATAGATAAGAATATTTTCACAGGTATCTTCAAACTGGTACTCGATCAACTTCAGATCCTTGTCGGTAAGCTGAAGCTCCCGAATGAGATCCTTGATCGTATCGCTGCTGAGATGGAGCTCCTCTTCAATGATTGCACTCTTGCCCTGGGTGGCAAGGTCACGACCAAGCTGTCTCAGTTCCTTGGGATTGGTAATATGCAACTTGTTTTCCAGTTGCTGCTTCTTCTCTTTGTAGGAGCGAATCCTGTTCTCAGCATCAACAAAATCGTGGGTAAAGGAGGTAATCTCCTCAGGTTGCAGTTCAATCTTTCCAAGCTTCTTCAGCAAGGTTTTACGGGACTTTACAAGTGCATCATCACGAAGTACATCTTCCCCCGTGCTGATCATCTGCTCCTTCTTGCCCATATAGTTTTTCAGGGCTGCCTGGACATCCTTGAGAGGCTCTTTGTAGAACTGGGTAAACCGCTTCTGCACCGTTACCAGTTCCTTGTAGTCCTTTGCGTTGTACTCCTCTTCCTGCCCCTCTATCTTCAGGTTCAGCGTCTTGAAGATTTCATAGAACCGGGTAATCATGACCCCGCTATCCTGGATGACTTCCTTGATGATCAGGGCACCATCCTCCATCTTCTTGCTGAGTTCCACTTCCTGCTCTGCAGTAAGAAGATTCTCCTTGCCAATCTCTCTAAGATAGAGACGAATAGGATCATCCCCACTGGTATCACTCTTGTCGGTACCAAGGATGGCATTATGTCTTCCGTGATCAGCTTCTCCATCACGTTCTTCTAGACTTGAAATGTCTACAAAGCGTTCCCCACTTCCTACCGAATCATCATCGGTACCAATGGCGGTCCACTCATTCTTTATAGAGTCATCATCTTCCTCTTCATCATCAAGCGCATCATCATCCTCGTCGTCTTCATCTTGGTCAGACCCCTTCTTTGCCTTCTTCTTGCTCGTCTCTTCGTCGTCCTTGGCATGCTCATCGGGGAATTCCTCAATAAGATCGTCAACGGTGATGCTCTCATCGTCATCCAACAAGTCATTCGGCTCTTCATCGAGGTCATCGGTATCAATTTCATCAGGAGATGGTCCATCAGGGAAGACACCACCTATATGTGCATCCTCACTCTCTGTAACATCAATCTCCAGTTCACTGAGTGTTTGCATGATTTCATCGACAGCCTCATCCGTGGCATGTTTTGGAGTGAGCGCATTGCGTATCTCATCCTTCGTTACGTGTCCGGTCTCTGCTGAGCGCGCTACCATGTCCTTGACTATGGTCTGCGAAATGGTTTCATCAAGCATCTGTATCTCTTACCTACCCTGTTTACATCTCCTGTCCAAGAGTTCGTTTGAGTTGTGCAATTTTTGCATCAATCTCTGTCTTCTCCCGAAGCAGTTCCTCGATCCCTTCATCCTCAGTCCCATCCTGAAGACTAATATCCAAAAGCCGTTTGTTGCTCAAACGACGCTTCTCATACGTTCGCAGTTGAATTCTATTCACTGCCTCATTCAATACTTCTAGTGGAGCAAGCTTGAACTCCTCCATGGCAAAGGAGGAAGCCACGTCACTCCTGAGCTGAGGATCCTCTATCATCTGCAGGATGTACTCATCATGTTTTCCAACATCTTCTCGAGCAGCTTCCTCCAGTATGTCGTAGAGGGCTTCTGCCTCCGCATCCTCCAAATCCTCGACCGCAAGTTTGTATCGGGTCTGAAGATACAAATCACGATTATTGACCAAGGTCAGCATCGCATACAAGTCCACAGAAATGGTCGCCGGAATCAATGCCTTGATCTGTCGCTCATCCTCGTTGGCTACCGGCCGTTTTACCACCCGCTCCTTTCTTGCATAATCGTCATGAATTGACGATTCGTCAACGTTTAACACAGAAGCCAGGTTTTTTATCAAATCCTGCTTCTCAATAGACGACTGCGTGACGTCCAAATATGGCCGAACCGCATTGAAAACTGCGGTTTTGCCTTTGGGCGTCAGTGTATCATACTGGTTTACCGCATTGTTTACAAGATAATGGAACCCTTGAACTGCATGTTGCAGCTCATTTTGCAAGACTTTCTCCCCTTGTGCCTGTACCAATTCGGAGGCATCCTTCGCACTCTTGAGGGCAAGTACGGAATTTTCCATGCCCAGGTTCTGTGCAATGACCAGTGCTTTTTGTGCTGCACTCTGCCCTGCCCGGTCACTGTCAAAGAGAATCTGAACCGAAGTACAGTACCTTCTCAGCAATTTTCCCTGCTCCTCGGTGAAAGAGGTCCCCAAGGGTGCCATTGCATTGGTAAATCCACTTTGGTGCAGCGCCACCACATCGAAATTCCCCTCACAAAGGATTGCCTTCTGGCTCTTCTTGATGGTTTCCAGTGATTCGTACAAACCAAAGAGATTGTGTTTCTTGCTGTAGATGACGGTCTCTGGGGTGTTGATGTACTTTGCCTTCGAGGTATTGGAGAGATCTCTCCCCCCAAAGGCAACTGTCTTGCCTTGCCAGTTTCTGATAGGAAACATCAGTCTGTCACGAAAGAGAGGATAGTTCTGGTTTTTCTGACTGAAAAGGCCACTTTGCCGTAGCAGCTCATCACTGTAGTGATGCTTCTTGAGAAATGCAAAAAGCCAGGAACCATCCGATGGTGCATAGCCAAGATTGAACTGCTCCCACATCGCTGGATCGACCTTTCTGTCTTGCAGGTACCGGCGAGCACCCTCGGCCTGTTTTGCATGCAACAGAAGATAATGAAATGAGCCTGCTATCTTGTCATAGAGTTCATAGAGCGTCTCCTTGAGGTCTCGCTTGCTGCGATCCTCCTCACTCTCATCAGCAAGTTCCACATTTGCCCTGCGGGCCAAGATTTTCACGGCTTCGATGAAGCTGACTTTTTCCATCTCCATGATGAAATCAAACATCGATCCGCCTTTCTTGCAACTGAAACAGTAGTAGAACCCCTGTTCATCCACAACCGAGAAGGAAGGCGTTTTCTCTTGGTGAAACGGGCAGAGGCCCCACAGCCTACCGCCCCTCGCACTCAAGGTGACGTAGTCTGCGACTACCTCACTGAGAGGGATGCGTGTCTTGATCTGTTCAAGAACGGATTCCGAAATCTTTGCCATCGCACTTCCTAACCCCGAATGATCGGGCTCTGTTCAAGGTCCACCTTGAGCAGTTCATCAATCTCCTCTTTGGTATACAATCTCCCTTTCCCAATCCCAGGACATGACTTCTTCTCAGCCTCCCAAGTATCCTCACTCTCCATGATACTCATCCAGAAGGGATACGTCCTACACTGCCTTGGGCGAGCCTCATAGACTGAACAGCCTCTTTCATAGAGAAAAATGCAGTCATAGTTCTGTTTCTCTTTCAAGCTGATCATGGAGAAGGCACCCATATCGATGATTCTGCAGTAGGTCTTGATGAATGCATCTTCATCCATGGCAGTGTGTGCACAAAGACGATCAAGATCCATCTGGGAGAGAAACACATACCCGGGTTCACAACTGCAACAGTAGAAGCAACCTTCTACACAGGAAAATCGTAATCCATTTTCATAGAAGCAATGCATCAAAACCCCTTTTTTGCAATACAGACAGGAAAAAGGCCTTCCTCAAAGAAGAAGGCCTCCAAGTGGAGAGAGAAGGATTCGAACCTTCGAAGGTATAACCAACAGATTTACAGTCTGCCCCCTTTGGCCACTCGGGAACCTCTCCATGCCAAAAGACATTCGTACATTACAAACTCT
>JBFWKK010000006.1:0-53531 GCA_050252715.1 Sphaerochaeta sp.
AAGGTATCGTTATGGTCATGGGTATAGGTCAACAGATACTGGGTCGACCACTGGGCTCCCAGCATGTTCCAGTCCAGCCCAACCAGCGTCTGTACCTGGTTGTGGTACTCAGTGGAGAATGCGGGTGGAACTGCGCTTGTATCTACTGTGTTGAACGGCTTCTCCAGTGCCAGTGCTGCTTCTCCTCTGAGTACGACACTGCCTATGGTGGTATTGAAGCTGCCTCCAACAAAGCCGTACTGCTCATACCCCTGGGAGATGGTGGGGCTAGGAGGAGGAGGAGTGATCCCTGTTACCAGTGGTTCATCGGTGAATACATAGCCTCCGTTTACTTTCCAGCTGATCGTATTGCCAAACCTTCCCAATGAGAGAAATACCTCACTGTTTTCCAAACTTGCATCAGGCATCGTTGCTTCCTCAATTGTTGCCGAGGCTAATGCCGGAGCCAGGGATGGTGTTTGCTTCCAAATTGAGTCCTGAGAAGGGAGGGTGGTTGGGATGAAGTGTGTTACCCAGATTCCCTCCAGCGTATAATCCCCTGCATAGTAGTCAATCTTGATGGCTGGTACCGCCTTCCTGATCTCCGTGAAGTCAGCAAGGATAAAGGAACGCATATCCCTGGGACTTACCAAGTCGGTAATGAACGCTCCCTCTGCTTCTCCCCAGATTACCTTCTGCTTTCCGACCCTGAGATCTGCACTAGGCAGATAGAAGTCGAAATAGGCTTCCTCGAGATCAAAATAAACACCTTCATTGCCGGTGCTGTATGCTACCGGATGCAGGGTCAGTTTTCCCAGGTCTCCATAGTAGTCATATCTGAGGTCTGCGGTGATCTCATGCACAGGCATGTCAGCCTGGTCGAATCGGACGGTTGCATAGTCGCGGACCATGCCGCTGAATACCCCGTCCCCGGCCACTGCCGGCGACAGTACTACAATGAGTATGATGCTTGCCAGTACAATGTTTTTCTGTTTCATTACTTATCTCCTTGGTCCAATTTTCATTTGTCGTTCACTGAAGAAACTATCATTGAAGGATTCATTGAATATGACATCTTCCATAAGAATCCTTGTTGAGGTATTTGCCTCAACATTCCTCATGGTCATGTCGGTGATGACATAGATGCCGTCAATCGCTTCATATTCGTCGATGGTGAGTGTCTTGCCGAGCGTTCCATCAGAGAGGTAGAACTCCTTCTTCATGCCGAACCATTCTCCATCCACAACCCATGAAAGGGTACGTGGATAGTCCTCTTCACCTTTCGCGATGCTCTCTACCACCAGGGTGGGAACCCCATCGATTGTTTCTTCCCTCAATACCGTGTGGGTGTCCAGATCGGGATGTCTGCTTCCCATATCATCGTAGGTAAAGTCGGAGCCCATGAACGAGTCATTCTTGCTGTCACTGGCAATTCTCTTTACCCTCCTGAGGGCAGGTAGGTAGATGTACTGGTCGTCACTCCTGCCATCCTCATAACTGAAGCTGAGGAAACTGGTATTCCTGACATCACTGGGGGAGAGGAAGAACATCAGTTTGCTCTCCACTCCATCCTTGTCCATCCGGTATTGAGCAATGGTTCGTTCTCTGACGGAACCCCGTGAGTTGGTTATGGTCATGATGAGATTTGCACTCATCGTATCTCCACTGTCACGGTTGTATACATTCCACATTACTTCACTGCCGCTTGGTGTTGCAGCGGCAATGGAAAGTAGGGAAAAGATTAGGAAAAGCGATAGAATGCTTATTCGTTTTGTTGTTGTATGCTTCATACGTAACTCCTTTTAGCTGTATAGCTTATGCGTTTTTGGAAGAAACACCTGTTTCTTGTCGAGAGCGTGTACCAACACCACCAGAATGGTGAGCGTACCAATGGCACTGGTTGCCATGTTCAGGACGATGAGAGCCCCTACCTGGCGATTGGGTGGGAAGACACTGAACATCAGGATTGCAAATCCACCCATGACTGCAATTGCATTGAAGATGATTGCCCGTCCTGTATGGGCCAGTGTCTGTTTTGTTGCCTCCTCAAGAGTGGATCCTTCCAGGCGCATATTGGTGTAGTGCTCCAGGAAGTGTATTGCATAGTCCACCCCGATACCGATGGCAATACTGGTGATCAAGGCGGTAGCACTGCTGAGAGGGATTCCAAGCAGTCCCATAACCCCAAAGTTCACAATAGCGGTAATGGCAATAGGCACCGTACCGACGAGGCCGATACGCAGATTCTTGAACAGGATGGCCAAAAGGAGGATGATGATGGCAAAGCTGATGAGCAAACTGACTATCTGTCCCTCCAGCAAGAGCTCACTGAAGATGAAAGCCTTGTATCCACTTCCTGCATAGCCGACAGTGATGCCATACTCAGAGAACTGTGGTTGATAGTTGTTCACTACAGCGAGTATATCCTTCAGAACCGCTGAGCTATCACTCTTAAGCTGTACTGTGATGTTTGCACTGGTGTACTCGTAGTCAATGACCTGCTGTAAGGACTCTGGATCGCCGCTGAACTCATAGAGCAAAAGATACTGGCTTATCAGATTCTGTGAGTCGGGAATGCTGTAGGTCCCCTCTTCATACTCCATCATTACCTGGTTCATTTGTTTTATGAAGGTTGCCAGGCTGAGGGTATTCCCTACGATGGGGTTTTCTTCCAAATCTGCCTGCATGGAGTCCATTGCCTGGAGCACTTCTGGATGCTTGAACAGGTCACTCTCATCTCCACTAAGAATGATATTCAGTGTGGAGGTTCCACCAAATTTCGAGTTCACAAACTGATCTGTTTGGACAATATCACTATCTTCCTCAAAGTTTGCCAGGAAACTTGTATCAATCCACACCTTGCTGGTTCCCCATAGACCGGCTACGAGAATGGCCAATGAGATAAGTACAATCAGCTTTGGACGTTCATCCAGCAGTCTCTGGAAGGAGCCTGCATGGGATGCTTTTCCCCCACGTGAAGTAATCTCACGTTTTGATTCCTTGTATTTGGGTTTCCCCAGAAGGTAGATGGATGCAGGGAAGAGCAGGAGGGCAAGCAACATCTCTGAAAGCACGCCCAATGCGGCAAATAGGCCAAAATAGCGTACAGGTAGTACCTGGCTGCTCATCAGAGCAACAAAGCCTATGGCTGTGGTAACTGCGGTCATGATAATCGGCTTGACCATCTGTTTCAGCGCCTGATTTGCCAGTTCTCCCTTGGAGATCTCTGGGTAGGACTGTATTAGGTGATGGATTGTGTTGTGCATATGAATTCCATAGGCAACCCCTATGGCGATCAACATGACCGGGATCATGGTATCCACTGCGTAGATGGGGATTCCAAGCAACGTCATCAAGCCAAAGGAAACCAGGGTGCCAAAGAGCACAATGATCATATTCAGTATCGTGTCGCGTACCGAGCGTAGGAGCAACAGCAGAAGGATGATCATGGTAACAATGACCAAGGGGAACATGATCGCCATATCCTTCGGACCGAGCTCAGCAAGCGATCCTTCAACGATGGGTCGCCCAGCTATAAGCAAGGTCTCTGGTCCCTGCCACTGCTCGACCCATGCAGTAAGCTTCTTTTGCAGGGCTGTTGAGTCTACATCTTCCTGCAATTCAGCGATGATCAGGGTGGCAGTACCATCCTTGCTCACATTCCTACCCCAGATCATGGGATTGGCTTCCACCTCTTCCTGCATCTGGGAAATTGCCTGTTCGCTGGTTTTGCCTGTGAAGAATGGTTCGACTTCCAGAAATCCGTCATCGCTCTTGATATTGTCAGCAGTGGTAAGGCTGGTAACCGATGTGACTTCCTCAAACTCTTCTGGCAGGGCTTCGGTTATATCCGCGATTTTTTCGATGGTCTGGGAGTTGTAGATGCTGTTTGGATGCTCTACTACAATGAGTATGGCATCATTGATCCCAAAGAGACTTTCAGCCTCATCACTTGCTACAAAGGCAGGATGTGTCTTGGGCATATATTCGTTCAAGTCCGTCTCCAGTGCCGCATTGTTGGCGATTGAGAGAACAAAGATGACTGAGAGCCCAACTATCCCCAGCAGTAGTAGGAAAGGTCGTTTAGCCAAGCGTGTAAAGAACTGCATAAATCCTCCAGTAGTTAACGTTTACTTACTTATAGGAGACAGCGTCTCCTTATCTCGCACCCTAGAAGGCGAGTACTATTTCAAGGCAAAAAGAGTGCTTAGACTTGTATGAATCATGGCAGCCTGGTCAGAGAGGACTCCTGAATGCTCCTGCAAATGCCAGCGAGAGACAGAGAGCCTGAGTGTACCGAATGTTATGACTGCCAGCTGGTGCGCCGATACGTCTGTACGACAAGAGCCGCTCTCCATAGCCTTCTCATAGAAGTCAGCCAGTTGTTTCAGATTGCCACTCAAGAGCGCATCCAGTTGAGGCCTGAGATGGATATCGACATTGAAAGTCTCCTCGGCAAAGAGCAGTACTGTGAAGGCAGCATTACGCTCAAGGAGTAAGAACAGATTACCGATAAAACGCCCAAGTGCTTCCTTGTAAGATCCTTCTCTGCTCTGCAATGTAGAAAATTGGGGGGTAAGCAGGGTGTCCAGATGCGCCAATATTGCCTGCAAGAGTGCGTGCTTGCTGTCAAAATGTCGGTAGACGGCTGCTTCACTGACACCGATGGCCGAAGCTACATTACGGATGGTCAGTTTTTGGATTCCACTTTTTGCTGTCAATTGGATGGCCGCTTCCACCAACTCTGTCTGCCGTTTTGTCTGCATGACATGCTCCTTGTTAGTTAACGGTTACTAACGTACAAAATTTTTTCCTTCTTGGCAAGAGGTTCCTCACTTTTTCTTTCTGTTCTTGAAAGACTCTTGCAACCATACCCGTTCAATACGATACTTACTGCAGGGAGGGATTGCCGATATGAAAGAACAATCCACGAGAGATTCAGCAATACAGGTAGCAGAGCGTTACCTCTTTCAGCATGAGCGGGGGGAGTATACCTGGCGACCGTTCAGGAAAGAGGGGATCTACAGAAGGGAAGATTACCGCTACCATGCAGATTTGCGTGACATGCTTCCAGATGCTGAGCTGGGGGATTACAGCTATCTTTGGGCGGTCTATCCAAGTGCAGATGAGACTTCGTTGCGGTTTGCCCTTATCCCGTACGGACCGGTGAAGGTGTTCGTGAATGGGGTCTTGATAGCAGAGAGCGATATATTCAGTGAACGGTATCGCAGCAAACAAATCCTTGAACTTCCCCTGAAAAAGGGTCTCAATGAGCTGGTCATGGTCTGTGAGAATACCAGTGGTGGGTTTGGTTGCGAGTTCGGCACCTGGGTCGGAAAGTTGGACTATTACTTCCTGATGCCATTCCTCTTTACGGAACAAGAAGGGGTATGGTACTCAGTGCCCCAAAAAACGTTGTTGCAGACCATCGATCGAGAGAGCCTCAAAACCCTGCAATGGTACCCAAAGATGCCTGTATTTGATGAGACAGAGGTTGACCTCTCTGAAGTGTTTCCCACTGCAAAGATGGAACAGTGTGCTGCTTTGGCTACCTCCTTCACCTTGGATCAGGAGAGGTGGTGTACCTTTCGAAGCAATGCAGAGCTTTACCTCAATGAAATACCGGTAGAGGGATCTGTTGAACTTCCTAAGGGTGTTCATACCCTTATGCTTTTCCAGAAAATAGGAAAGATAGCAACCCTTGAGGTAATAGACGCAAAGACCAACCAGAGGATCCCCATCAGTCATCCACTGTTTCCTTCCAATTCTCCCTTTCACTATGTGCTTGCAGGTCCCTTTGACTCCCGTCCTGATTCGTTCAGCCTTCAATTCCAGAAGCCTTTCCAGACAGCGCAAGGAGAGGATTTTTGGCATCTGGAAGGGAGAAACACCTATTTGAGGTTATATAATGACAACCCACTGTATGGGCACTGGAATTATCCACTTGGGGTAACCCTCTACGGACTCGCCGAGACCGAGAGGATGCTCGCTTCTTCCAATCCTTCCCTTGCCTATCGTATTGCCACGTATCTGAAGAATCATATTCAAGCGAGTTTGGATAGCTATGCATACGCCCTCTGGGATAAGGAACACCTTGGGGGGAGTACCGCAGTGCACCACCTCATGACCAGTCTGGACAGCCTTGATGATTGCGGGTCGTTTGCCTCCACGGTGCTTGAGGTAGGAAAGGACCATGACCTGGATGGGTATGAGGAGGTCATCCATACGGTTGGGAACTATATCAGCAAAATCCAGCCACGCCTCAGTGATGGGACCTTCTTCAGAACTGGTCTCATGCATGAGTTTCACGAGAATACCCTGTGGGCGGATGATCTCTATATGTCGGTTCCCTTCCTTGTTCGCTACAGATGGTACACGCATGATGACTCCCACCTTGATGACGCAGCAAATCAGTTTTTGGGCTTTGCAAAGTATCTCTACATGGAAGAGAAGAAGCTGATGAGCCATGTCTACGATTTTCAACGAAACATTGCTACCGGCATCCCTTGGGGACGTGGGAATGGATGGGTTCTCTTCTCCCTCTCTGAGCTCTTGATGGCCCTAGGGGAAGATCATCCAAAACGTGGGCAGTTACGTACCCTCTTTTGTTCCTTGAGTGCCGGTATGCTCAGTCATTTGGATGACGAGGGTATGCTTCATCAGGTACTGGATATGCCTTCTTCCTATCAGGAGAGCTCCTCTACAGCGATGGCTGCCTGTGCATTCTCCAGGGGAGTGCGATATCAGTGGTATGAGGAATCAGAGCCCTACAGAGAGGGGTGCATCAAAGCATGTGAGGGACTTAAGAAAAAGGCCATCGACAACGATGGCCATGTCCACGGCGTCTGCCGCGGTTCAGAATTTTCCTGTTCTCGTCACTACTATGCAGAGCAGTTGCTTCCACGACTGGATGATACCCATGGCATCGGTATCATCCTTCTGGCATTGGCGGAGCGAGAGAAGCTCAACTAACCCTTCATCCCTGTGGTGGTCAGCCCTTGGACGATATACTTCTGGAAGATCAGGAAGATGACCAACACAGGAAGCAGGCTCAGTGTTCCCATGGCAAAGATTGCCGACCAGTCGGTTGATGTCTGTGGGTCACTGAACATCCTCAAGGCAAGTGAGACCGTAAAGAGTCTCGGCTTGTTGAGAAAGAGCAGGGGGCCCAAGAAGTCATCCCATCTCCAGTAGAAGCTGAAAATGGTACTGGTGATGACTGCAGGCTTGATCAGGGGGAACAGGATTCTTGAGAAGATCATGAACCGGTTGCATCCATCTATCTTTGCTGAGTCATCGAGCTCATAGGGGATTTGCCGTATGAACTGGACCATCAGGAAGATGAAGAAGGGCAGTCCTGCGAATTGGGGCACGATCAAGGGTTTGAAGGTGTTTATCCAACCGATCTTATGAAAGATGATGAACTGGGGGACCATGACCACTTGGTAGGGGATCATCATGGTAAGGAACATGCATGCATACCAGAATGACCTGCCCCTGAAGGGAACTCTTGCAAATCCGTAGGCTACCAAGCTTGAAGCGATCACTGCTCCAAAGGTAGCAAGTATCGTGTAGTAGAACGAGTTCTTGAAAAAAGTGGTGAAGGTGATGGTGTTATTGAATTTCCATCCTCTGATATAGTGTTCCAAGCTCAGGGATTCGGGTATCAGGGAGCTGGAACCGAATATTTCGGCATTTGTCTTGAATGAGTTTGATATCATCCAGAGTATCGGGTAGAGCATCAAAAAACCCAACAGGATGACTATGATGTGGAACACGGTTTGCCCAAGGATGTGTTTCTGCTTGTATGTCAACATGTTACTTGCCCTCCTTCGCTTCATAGAAGACCCAGCTGTTTGAGGTCTTGAATACAAAGCCGGTCATGACGCCGATAATGAGCACCAGGACCCAGGCAAGGGCACTTCCATAGCCCATATCGTAGTACTTGAATGCCCGTTGGTAGAGATAGAGAGCATATACCAGAGTTGAGTTCAGAGGATCTCCCGAGCCTCCTGAGACAACAAAGGCCTGGGTGAAGACAGTGAATCCGTTGATCAACTGCATAACCAGATTGAAGAAAATTACCGGTGTTATCTGGGGAACGGTGATATGGGTGAATTTTTTCATTGCCCTTGCCCCGTCAATGGAGGCCGCTTCATACAGCTCCTTGGGAATCTGCCTCAGTCCTGCAAGGAATATCAGCATGGAGGAACCAAACTGCCACGCTGCAAGAATGATCAAGGTCCAAATGGCGGTTGAGGGATTTCCAATCCATGAGATGTCGGTGACAATGCCGATTTTTGCGAGCGCGGCATTGAGCGCACCATCAGCCATGAAGAGTCGTCTCCACATAACCGCGATTGCAATCGAACCTCCTACCAGCGAAGGTACATAGTAGACCGCTTGGTATACCCTGATCGCTCGGGTTCCGCGGTTGAACAACATGGCCACGAAGAATGCAAAGAGCAGACGCATCGGTACCGAGACGAATGCATAGAAGAACGTGACCTTCAATGATTGCCAGAAGAGTTCATCAGAGAGCATCCTCCTGAAATTTTCCAGTCCATTGAACACCGGCTCCCCGAGGATGTCATACTCAGTGAAGGAGTAGTAGAGAGAGAAAAGAATGGGGATGATGGAAAAGGCTATGAATCCCAGCAGCCACGGGCTGATGAAGGCATAGCCAGACAGATCATTCAAAAACGATCGTTTGCGTGATGTGAGTTGCTTCATGGATGCTCCTTCGGGCTATAAGGGAAGACCTGCATTGGCAGGCCTTCCCTGGAGAGTACCGTTGCTATTACTTCAGAATCTCGTTTCCTCTGCTCATGATCTTTGCAACACCTTCATCAAGGGTTACACGCTTCATGAGAATTTCCTGGGTAACGTCACGTACCATCTTGAGGAATTCACCACTGCCGGCCGGATCAGGAGCATCAATTGGTCCTGCGTTCTTGGAAGCAAGACTGATGTAATCGAAGATCTGCTTGTTGATCGGGTCAACCATGGTTGACATATGCTCGCGTACGTCATCAGGAATGGGTACTCCGCGCTCCCCCATCAACATGTCATTGACTTTGATGTCGTTGACAAAGTAGTTGAGGAACTTGGCGGCGAGCTCAGGATTCTCTGCAGAAGCTGGAATACTGAAGAACATGGACGGCTTGAGGAAGGTCCCCTTTGCCTTTGCGTTCTTGATGTTCGGAAGCAGGGCAATCTCGAGAGGACGCTGTGCAGCTGCCTGGGTGGACACGAACTGGTTTGACCAGATGAACTCAACCCAAGTTTCGCCCTTTGCTATTGCACCTTCTTCAGGACTTACCGTTACAAATGCCGTTTCGGGCTTGATGAGGGCTCCAGCCTCGAGCAGTCTAAGCTGGATGGCATAGAACTCGCGAAGTGCAGAAGAATCGGTGAAGCCAAGGCCGCTCTCTCCATAGGTGGATGCACCGGTTTGGCGGATCATGTTGTCAAATCCAACCTTGGGGTCAGTGGTAAAGAAGGGGATGGTCTGCACGCCGGTTTTCCTGTATACCTGCAATGCAATACGCTCAAAGTCTTCCCAAGTCCACTTTGCACTGTCAATCTCAGAGATGCCTGCCTTCTTCAGGACTGCAGGATCATAGGTAAGACAGACTGCATTGGTTCCCAAGCTGATACCATAGAGCTTGCCATCGACTCTTCCTCCGGTGAGGAAAGAATCGTTGATCTTGGAGAGATCAATGATTCCCTGATCTACGTAGGGGGTCAAGTCAGCCAGCTGGTTTCTCTCTACCCACTGCAACATATAGGCATAGTCATGTTGCATCAAATCGGGAAGGCTTCCAGCTGCTGCCTGGGTATTCATCTTGTCCCAGTATCCACTCCATCCTGTGGTCTCGGTTTCGATGGTCACACCAGGATTCTCTGCTTCAAACATCTCTACTGCCTTGTAGGTGCGTTCGTCTCTGGTTGGGTTGCCCCACCAAGCCAAGCGCATGGTGTTTGAGTCAGCTTGCTCAGCAGCAGCCTGGGCAAACAACATACCCGGCAGCATCATGAGCATTGCCAACAATGTGATAAAAACGGTTCTTGCTTTCATACAATTCACTCCTTTTGTTCTTGTTGTCTTTTAGTGTACGTGCTCGAGCATGAGTTGTCAAAAAGTAATGGTAAGCAATTTTAAACAAAGAAGATAAGAAGTAAGAATCGTCCAAGTATGCTTTAAAAAAGGTCGGGATTGTCCAAAGAAAAACCCCCAGATACTACTGGGGGGTAGGGATGGGGAAGCACTACTCAGCTATTGACGCGCTCAATGTATTCTTTTGTTTCGGTATTGATGCGAATCTTTTCCCCTTGCTTGATAAAGATGGGAACGCGGACCTTCAGTCCTGTTTCCGTGGTTACATACTTGGTTGCTCCCTGAACGGTATCTCCCTTCACGGCTTCTTCAGCCTCGGCTACCAAGTAGACCACTTTTGGAGGAAGCTGGATGTCAAGCAACTGCTCTTCCCAGAACGTGCAGCGATATGTCTCGCCATCCTTCATGAGAAACTCATAGTCGGGGAAGGTGCTCATGGGGACTTCGATCTGCTCGAAGGTGTCAGTCATCATGAGATGGAACTGCTCCCCGTCGTTGTACAGGTACTGGCAATCACGGTCCATTACCGTGATGTCCTCAGCATTATCCTGACTCTTCATTGTCTCGCTCAAGGTCTGGCCTGTTGAAGGACTCTTCATTTTCAATCGCACAAATGCGGAGCCTTTTCCGGGATTAACGAATTCTCGGTCAACGACCACAAAGGGTTGTCCTTTGATCAATAAGGCGGTTCCCTTATCGATTTGGCCTGCTTTAATCATGTGTATTACCTCGTATTGTTACAAATTACGCGTATTGCCATTCCTCAGCATATCAGAAAGGGGAAAAAGAATCACCCCCTGTAGACTGTTTTTATCCATCAGCAGCATCAGCAGCCGGTCCAATCCCATTGCGACCCCGGAACAGGGAGGCATGGTGGAAAAGATGCTCGCCAGATTTGGATCTATATCGGGGATTACTGAAGATCGGTCCTTCCTTGCCTCGATTAGCTTTGCATACTCGCTTCTGTAGTAGGAAGCAATTTTGCTCTCATCACGTTCCTCATCGTAGCAGTTGGCAATCTCCACACCCCTGATATAGAGTTCCCAACGCTTTCGATACAGCCCATCGGCCTTGGCCAGGCAGGAGATCTGCTTGGGATATTGTTCAAGTACCAAGGGACGGTCTTGGGGAAGATTCGGCTCCACGAAGGTGAGGAAAATCCTGTTGAAGGTATCTTCCCAACTTTCAGGGGTATCGGGCAACGAGAGAGAGAGCCGTCTCGCCTCAGAAGCAAGCGTACTTTGCCTTTGGTGTTTCTCCAGATCCACTCCTGCATAGTTCCACATTGCCTCGGCTACGGTCATTCTCCTGAACGGAGGTTTCAAGTAGTCAGGGCTGTCATCACAGAGAAGGGAAGCAATCAAAGCTTCAGTGATGGAGATGGAGTCCTGCTCGTCAGCCCCAACGGTATAGTACTCGAGCATGGAGAACTCCACATTATGGATATGCCCAAGCTGTTCACTGTTCCTGAAACAGTGGCTGATCTGGTAGATGCTGCCCATCCCCTCTGCAATAAGTTGCTTCATGTATATTTCCGGGGAGGGAACCAAAAAGAGTTCCCTGGAGGGAAGGAAGGGGTTCTCAAACCGGGTGGAGAAGTTCTCGATGGTGGCCTCCGGTATGAGCGTAGGGGAGAGAATCGGGGTATCTACCTCGGTATAGGAACGATAGTCGAAGAAGGCTCTGATTGCCCTATTCATCTGGCTCCTTTTCTGTGCTGATGTCTTCATGGATGCATAGTATCCACAGGAGCGCTTGTGTTGCAAGCATCCTAGGCAAAGCAGTATACTCCTTGCTATGAGAGAGTATGTTACCGATGATATCATCTATGCCCTTGCAACCCCTTGGGCACAGAGCGCGCTTGCTGTAATCAGGGTAAGCGGAGAAGGGTGCAGGGCACACCTTGCTTCCTGTTTTTCCCGCCCGAAATCCCTCTTGGAGGCTGCCAATGCGACCTTGGTTCATGGGTACCTGCAGGATGAGAAGGGAAAGAACATCGATGAGGTTGTCGCTGCCATATATACTGAAGGACATGGCTATACCCTTGAGGAGGCTATTGAATTCACCTGTCATGGATCGCTGGCCGTGATAAAGGAGATTTTGTCACTGTTTTCCAGACTCGGTATGCGAAGTGCTGAGGGAGGGGAATTCACCTTCCGTGCTTTCCTGCATGGACGGTTGGATCTTACCCAGGCAGAAGCAGTCCAGGAGTTGGTGGTAAGCCAAAGCGAGCGGTCCCGTGCCCTTGCTCTGGGAAGACTGGAAGGAAGTCTGAAGGAGCGCATCAATACATTGAAGCAGCAGTTGACGAAGATCATGGCGGCGGTGGAGGTACAGCTGGACTATGCAGAGGATGAGCTGGATGAGTTTGTCTTTCCCCGTGGAGAGCTTGTCTCCTTGATCGATCAACTGCAATACCTCACCCAGACCTATCAGGTGGGAAAGCTCTTCAAGAGTGGAGCAAAGATTGTGCTCGCCGGTTCCACCAATGCCGGTAAAAGTTCTCTCTTCAACCTCCTGCTCAAACAGGAGCGATCCATTGTCAGCCCGATGAGAGGAACCACCCGTGACTACATCGAGGCAGATCTCTCCATCGAAGGCATCCCCATTCGTCTCTACGACACTGCAGGGCTCAGGGAGAGTAGTGACAGCATTGAGAGCGAAGGGATCAAGAGAACCGAGCGGCTCATCTCCCAGGCAGACCTGGTGGTATTCTTGGTTGACAGTACCATGACTGGCCACATCCCTCAGGAGGATGAGCGAACATTGGTTGTATACAACAAGCGGGATTTGGTAAAACCTCCGAAAGGCAAGCTTGCAATCAGCGCACAGAGTGGACAAGGGGTGGACTTGTTGCTGCATGAGATAGCCAAAAGTCTGACCAGTGGTTTCAGCATACAGCCAGATGATCTCTTGGTCATTGAATCGGAGCGGCAGTACAACCTCCTGGATGCAACTGTGCAGGCACTGGGGCGTGCACTGACCTTGGTCGATGATGAGATACCGCTCGATATTACAGCAGTGGAACTTGGGGAAGCACTGGATAGTCTCGGCCAGTTGACCGGTGAGGTTACCCCCTCAGATATACTTGAGACAATCTTCAGCGGATTTTGTGTAGGAAAATAAACCATGGATTATGATGCAATAGTGGTAGGGGGAGGACATGCCGGCATTGAGGCAGCCCTGGCCCTCTCCAGAATAGGATTCAAGACCCTTATGATCACCCAGAATCTCGATGCCATCGGACGACTGTCGTGTAATCCGGCAATCGGTGGGCTTTCAAAGGGTAACATTGTCAGGGAGGTCGACGCACTTGGTGGGGAGATGGCCCACCTCATCGACCAAAGTATGATACAGTACCGTATTCTCAACAGAAGACGTGGTCCTGCGGTACAGGCTCCCCGCGCCCAGGCTGACAAGTTCAGCTATGCACGCCTGGCCAAGGAGACCCTGGAGGCGGAGCATAATCTTTCCCTGTTCATGGATACGGTGGTAGATCTTCTGCTGGATGCCTCCTCAAAGCGTTTGCTTGGGGTTATTACCCAGAGAAGACACACGATTACCGCGAAGGCGGTTGTGCTTACCACGGGAACCTTCATGGAGGGGCGTATCTTCATTGGTGAGTATGACGCTCCCAATGGACGCTTGGATGAACCCGCCGCTCTTGGATTGGGTACCAATCTCAGGGCAAAAGGGTTTCCCGTGGGAAGGCTAAAGACTGGAACCCCCGCCAGGGTGAGAAAGTCATCCCTCGACTTCGAGAAGATGGAAATCCAAGATGGGGAAGCGGTCATGATGCCCTTCAGTTTTGATTATGATACCGTGGATCGTCCCCAGCTCCCTTGCTATATCACATGGACCAATGAGAAGACTCACGCGATCATCCAAGACAATATTCACCGTTCTCCTCTCTATGGAGGAAAGATTGTGGGTACCGGACCCCGCTACTGTCCTTCCATTGAAGACAAGGTTGTGCGGTTCCCTGAGCGGGATCGCCATCAGATCTTTGTGGAACCGGAAGGCATTGGGACCGAGGAGATGTACCTCAATGGGATCTCTTCCTCGCTGCCTGAAGATGTGCAGTGGGATTTTGTACACAGCATCCAAGGACTCGAACACGCTGAAATTATGCGTCCTGCCTATGCTGTGGAGTACGATTTCATCGACCCACAAGCCCTCTACCCGTCACTGGAGAGCAAGTTGGTGGAGAACCTCTTTATTGCAGGACAGACCAATGGCACCAGTGGCTATGAGGAGGCAGCTTGCCAGGGATTGATGGCCGGTATCAATGCAGCCCAGAAATTGAAGGGTGAGGAACCCTTGATCCTCAGTAGGAATGAGGCATACACCGGTGTCCTGATTGATGATCTGGTGACAATGGGGACCAAGGAACCGTACCGGATGTTCACCAGCAGGGCAGAGTATCGACTCAATCTCCGTCATGACAGCTGTGACCAACGGTTGACCGAAAAGGGATTCCGTGTAGGGTTGCAATCCGAAGAGAGTTTGAACCGGTTGCAGAGAAAGATTGAGAAAATGGAAGCGGTGAAAGATCTGCTTCGTAAGCATAGACATGCCGAGAAGAGCTCATTACAGGCATTGAAGATGCCAGAGGTAACCATGGCTGATCTCCAAACGGAGATTCCCGAGCTTGCAACCTTTGAGGAGCCGATTCGCTACCAGGTCGAACTTGATGTCAAATATGAGGGGTATATCACCCGTCAGGAGCGACAGATCAATCGGTTTGAAAAGTTGGAAAGCTTGCATATCAACCAGGACTATGACTATGACAAACTGGATGGACTTAGTACAGAAGGGAAAGAGAAGCTGAAGAAGGTACGACCCATCTCTGTAGGACAAGCATCCAGGATCAGCGGTGTAAGAAACAGTGACATTGCCCTTCTTATCGTCCATCTCGATAAAGGAGAGAGACATGAAAGGTAAGTATTCTTCCCTGCTTGAGGGTGGCCTTGCGGAGATGGATCTCTCCTTTTCCTCACATCAGATGCAACAGATGGAGCGATATATTGCAGAGTTGGAACTTTTCAACCCTGTCTACAAGCTCGTTGGAGCAGAAGGAGAGGAGTTGGTTATTCGTCACATCTTCGACTCGCTCTCAGCGGTAGGAAAAATCAGGGAACTTGCTTCCTCCTATCAGGATCCCTCCTTTGCCGATTTGGGCTCTGGCGCCGGGCTTCCCGGTGTTCCCCTTGCAATTGCGCTTGAGGACACCTCCTTTGCCCTGGTGGAACGGATGGAGAGACGGGTCAATTTCCTTCGCAATGCTCTGGTTGCCACTGAGCTTTCCCAGCGGGTTTCAATTATTCCTAAGGATATCAAACATGTTCGCCAATGTTTCGATTTCATTACCTTTCGGGCATTCAGACCCCTGGTTGATATATTGGATGAAGTCGCTCCTCTCCTTACTGAAGGTGGCACTGTTTGTGCGTACAAGGGGATAGAGGAACAGGTGGAGGGAGAGTTGCTTCTTGTTGAGAAGCAGTGCAAACAGAAATGGAGTGCTGAACTCTTCAGCCTTTCAGTCCCCCAATTGGATGCAAACCGTACGCTTTGCGTTCTCACAAAGATTTGATACCATCAGAGTTTGTGGGTGTTTACCTAGAAAGGAGCTAGTTGTGAAGGATGATCGTGGAAACATTTCTCTGATTGTGGGCTCTCTCTCTCTTGTGCTTGCGCTTTTACTGGGAGCCTTGGAGATTGTGCCGTTTCTCGGAATTGAACTCAGCTTTATTGACAGGATCGCGACGTTCCTTACTGGGATTTTCTCCTTTTCCGTACAGCCAGGACCCTTCTCCTTGCTGCCTCTTGCCTCTTTGCTGGCCCTTTGGGCCATCATGATTCTCTCGTTCAGAAAGAGAAATCGGTTTCTCTATGTACTGGTGCCGCTTACCGGCCTGATGGCCTATACGCTGTACATCCTGAGCCATATGATGCAACTGAGTACACGCCCACTTTTCATCAAAACCATTCCAGAGGATCTTCGTAGTGCTACGTTCCGGGTAGTAGTGATATTCCTCGTGGAGATGGCACTCTTTGTTGTATTGACCTTGATCGGAGATGGCATGAAACGGCTTCGTACAAACAAGCAGGAAGTTGCCGATGCCAAGGGATTGCAGCCTGGGCAGCAGGGTAGGAAGGAAAAGAAGAAAGCAAAGAGACCGCCAAATGCTATGAAGGAGGAGGATGAAGAGGATACCATCACCCTCAACAAGAAACCGGTAGCACCAGAAGAGGTGATCGAAGGAAAGCGTTTCAGTGATCAGGCGGTTGCCTTTCCCCCTATTGCAGAGGTCCCATCCTTGGAGAGTCTTTCCAGGAAACACACCCCCGTTGATCGTCCACCTCACCGTGATGAAACGATTGCTGTGAAGGAGATGCAGGTAGGAAAGGTAAGTATAGGGGCCCTCCATACCCTTGAGGAAGAGCGTAAACGGAACAACGGCATATCCTACCTGGAGAGGAAACAACAGGAACTGGCAGCTCAGAAGAGGGAAGAAGCAGCACAGAAGCAACAGCATTCACCAGCATCTCAGGAGAAGCGGGAGCCTGTGCAGCTCTCAGGGTTTTTGCAAGGGGCTCTGGAGGCAGTGGGAAAGGCTCCCAAGAAACACTCCTCAAAGCGAAATGAACCACAGGGAAAGGTGAAAAGTATGCTTGCCCAGGCGGTAGAGGAGCAGCAGGAAAAGACGCAAACGCCTGCCTCCTCCATGCCATCCAATACGATGAATATCAGAGAGCGAATTCTCTCGGTTCAGTATGAGCCGAGAAAGAGCGAAGAGGCTCCTGCCAGCAGGGTGGTCGACGACCCTTTTTTCCGACCGGCACAAAGCGCTGAAGAGCAAGAGCCTGCAAGGTTTGCTCCCAAAAGTACCGCCCAACCAATCAATAGCGGAGTCTTGGAGAATGAAGAGAAGCAGAGCATAGAGGAAGCGAGTGAGGAAGATCCCTTGCAGAGTGCAAGTGGGGTAGGGGGGCTTGCCTCAAAAAGTGCCTTGATCAATCGTAAGCGTATATCCTATCAATATCCCAGTGATTCAATCCTGGTTACCTATCCCCAGATTGGGGATGTGGTTGATGAAGCGACCGTAAACCAAGGCAAACTCCTGGTTGCCACCTTGGAGCAGTTCAATATCAATGCTGAGTTGACCAACATCGTTCGTGGGCCCACCGTTACCATGTTTGAGCTTCTTCCTGCCCCAGGGGTGCGGGTGAACTCGATTGTCAACTTGAGTGATAATATTGCTCTCGCCCTTGCAGCTACCCAGGTGAGAATTGTGGCTCCCATCCCAGGGAAATCAGCTGTCGGTGTTGAAATTCCCAATCGAAAGCGTGATATCATCGGCTTTCGCGAGATGCTTCCATCACTGAAAGAATCACTGGGAATTCCGATGGTCCTCGGACGCAGCTTGATGGGGGATCCTGTCGTCATTGATGTGATCAAGGCTCCCCACCTCCTGATTGCAGGCAGTACAGGAAGCGGAAAGAGTGTCTGTGTGAATTCGCTGATCTGTTCAGTGTTGTTCAGAAGAAGCCCCAAGCAGGTGAGAATGATTCTGGTCGATCCGAAGATTGTTGAATTGAACATCTACAATGGAATTCCCCACCTGCTTACCCCGGTCATCACGGATGCAAAGAAGACACTGAAAGCACTCGATTTCTGTCTCTATGAGATGGACAGGCGCTATAAGCTTTTGCAGGCATTGAATGTGAGAAACATCATCGGTTACAACGAGAAAATTGAGACCAGTCGTCTGGCTAGAGAAAAGCTTCCGTACATCTTGGTGGTTATCGACGAGTTTGCTGATTTGATGCATCTGGTGGGCAAGGATATGGAGAGCAAGGTCAGCAGGCTTGCTGCCATGAGCCGAGCGGTGGGTATTCACCTGGTGCTTGCTACCCAGCGTCCTTCGGTGGATGTCATCACCGGGGTGATCAAGAACAATATCCCTACCCGCATTGCCTTTGCCGTCACCAGTTCTACCGATAGCCGGATCATCCTCGACGAGCCAGGGGCTGACAAGCTCCTTGGCAAGGGAGACATGCTCTATATGTCCAGCAGCAGCCCTGCCACTGAGCGCATTCAGGGATCATTCCTGAGTGACAATGAGGTTGAACAGGTTGTGGCGTCTGCGAGCAGCCAAGGGGAGCCGGAATACATCGATGAATCGTTCTTTGAGGACGATGAGCCCAAGGCAAGCGATCGTAGCGATGATGACAGTACTGAATCAAATGACGATGAGGAGCTGATGGAAAAAGCCCTGGCAATCGTCGTGGAGCGTAAGTGTGCCTCAGCATCCTACCTGCAGAGACGTTTGAAAATCGGATACAACAGAGCTGCACGTCTAGTGGAGCAGATGGAAGATATGGGTTATGTCGGTCCTCCCAATGGCAGCAAGCCCCGTGAATTGATTAAATACCCTTAGGAGTACCAAGAACCATGATTGGAGAGCACGCCGTTCATAACGGTACCATTATCCTGACAAATGAGGCAGTAATGCCTGTCACACATCGACAATTGCAGTCTGGATTCTATGTCTATGAATCCCTGAGAGTCATCCAAGCACATCCTGTGCATCTTGATGACCATCTCCAGCGTCTTGAGAGTTCTGCCAAGATGATCAATCTCTCCTATCCGTTCAGTCGTGAGGAGATTGCTTCCTGGGTGCATGCGTTGATTGAGGTGGATTTGATCGAGCGTGCATCGCTGAGGATACAGGTCTATGGGGGAAAGCAACCCCAGCTGTTCATAACTTCTGCTGAGATTCTTTCCTATCCTGACTCCTTCTACCTGGAAGGCGTACATGCCATTACCTACCATGGGGAGCGTTTCCTCCCTGGGGCAAAGACAGGGAATCTGCTCTTGAACTACCTAGCCTTGGAGCAAGCAAGAGGCAATGGTTGCTTCGAGGCACTGCTGGTCGATGGTGAGGGACGAGTTCTGGAAGGAACCCGATCGAACTTCTTTGCAATCAAAGGAGGCACACTCTTTACTGCTGCAGATGAGAAGGTGTTGCTCGGCATCACCCGCGATCGGGTGCTCAAGGCAGCGACCCAACTCGGTCTGAAGATTGTCTTTGAAGCACCCTTGCAAGAGGATGTGTGTGCAGGGTACTTTGATGAGGTTTTCATCTCAGCTACCAGTATGGCCGCGATGCCGCTCAGCCAGGTGGATGGCATCGTTGTTGGAAAACTATTTGCCAACACCAGGGAGATCTGCTCCCTTGTCAGAGGGTGGGAGCTGGAGGATTGAGAAGACTCCAACAAAGATCAGGGTGGTTGGTGATGATTCCCTGGGCACCCCATTGTTGAGCTTGCTTAATCTGTTGCTCGGTATTGACGGTCCAGATGTTCAGTGGTACGCCGGCCTGATTACAGGACTCGATGATGGAGTCATCCAATAGATGTATATCTGGATGCAGGAAATTGATGGCAAGAGAAGCCACCTGCCTTTCAATATTGGCTACATAGGTGTCTTCAATGAGCACTGCAGTGGCAATATGGGGTGCAATCATCTTGAATCGGCATACAGATAGCCAATTGAAGGATGAGATGATCACCTTATCCTCGATGGAAAATGCTTTCAGCGCTTCCAGAATCTTCTCCTCAATGGCTGGGTAGTATCTACGATTGGTCTTTATCTCAATATTGGTGATGACATCCTTGTCCTTGATGAAATGCGCGTATTGTGAGAAGGATGGAATTAACGTTTCTTCTTGATAGTCGTGGGAGAAGATTCCTGCATCGATACTTTGCAACTCCTTACATAAGTAGTCATGGACATACCCCTTTTTCCCGGTCGTGCGTTCAAGCAGTTCGTCGTGGATGATGATCAATTCGCCATCTTTCGATAGATGCAGGTCCAGCTCGATTCCATCAGCATGCGCTTCAACCGCCTTGCGGAATGCAAGCATGGTATTTTCCGGATAGTTCCCGCTGAAACCCCTATGAGCTAGTATTTTCATGACTGATGCTTCTCCCTAGTGGCTGAGTATTTGAGACAGAAACAGCTTTGTCCTGTCACTTTTTGGATGCGTGAAAAATTCAGCTGGTGAAGCTGTTTCCACTATTTTTCCCGCATCGAAGAAGAGCACATGGTCTGCTACTGCTTTTGCGAACCCCAATTCATGGGTAACCACGATCAATGTCATATCCTGGTTTGCCAACTCAGTCATTACATCGAGAACCTCTTTTATCATTTCCGGGTCCAATGCGCTGGTTGGTTCATCAAAGAGCATAATCTCTGGGTTCATTGCCAAGGAACGGGCAATTGCAACCCGTTGCTGTTCTCCTCCAGAGAGCTGGTTCGGATACTTCAAGGCTTGGGCTTTGACTCCTACACGATCCAGGAGCTCCATTGCTCTTGCTTCTGCTTCCTCCTTGCTTTTCTTGAGGATCCAGATAGGGGCCAAGGTGATATTATGGAGCACAGAGAGGTGAGGGAAGAGGTTGAACTGCTGGAATACCATCCCAATCCGGTTTCTGATGGCATTGATGTGTTTGATGTTATGGTCGAGAGGAATGTCATCAATGATGATTTCTCCCCTCTGGTACTCTTCCAGTGCATTGATTGTCCTGATGAAGGTTGATTTTCCACTACCTGAAGGTCCGATGATAACAGAGACCTCCCCCTTGTAGAATGTGTGGCTTATTCCCTTCAGCACCTCAAATTCAGGGGTGTACCATTTGTGGACATCCGTAAAACGAATCAGTGCTTTCTTCTCATCTGTATGCTGCATAGACTCTCCCTTCTAGTGATTCTTGAGTTGTGCTGTTACCCCAAGTTTTTTCTCCAACAGCACACTTGCTTTTGAGATGCTGTAGCACAGTATGAAATAGAGTGCTCCCTCAAAGAAAAGAACTTGGGCACTACCAGTCAAATATTTTGGATTACTGACAATCGAGGTTGAGATCCCGATAAGATCCAGCATGCCGATGATGCTTATAAGGCTGGTGTCCTTGAGAGCAGAGGTGAACATATTCACCAATACCGGGATCATCCTCTTGAGTACCTGCGGAAGAATGATGAACACCATGGTTTTTGGAGTCGAGAGATTCAAGCTTTTTGCTGCCTCATACTGTGTTTTGCTGATCCCTTGCAGACCACCTCTGATGGCCTCTGCCATATAGGCACTATGGAACATCACAACTCCGGCAAGTGCCCTGATGAAAACGGATGGAGCCCAACCTTTAGGCAAAGCCATGGGAAGGATCAAGTACCCGATGAACAGGATTGTTATCAGAGGGACCCCTCTGATAACCTCAATGGTGAAGATACAAACACTTCTGACTATCTTCAGCTTGCTTCTTCTTCCCAAGGCCAGGAAGAGGCCTATGGGAAACGAGAGATAGATGCTGGTAAGACTGATCAAGAGCGAGAGCAATAGACCACCCCAGAGGTTTGTCTTTACGATGGCTAGCGGCCCTCCAAATCCCCTGATGACAGAGAAGCAGAAGGGGAGTAGGAGCGTCCATCCCAGTATGATGATGAGCAACCGACTGCTTTTTTTCATACGTTGTATGAGAAAGAAGGCAGAGAACAGGAGGATTGGGATACCTCTCAGTGCTAGACGGTTTATACGAGCGAAATCAAAGAGCGAGAGAAGCAGCAGCAATCCTGCGATACCGTACATGAGCGGTAGGGGGTGCTTCCTTGAAAGACCGAACGAGAAACCAAAGAAGAGTGTGGCATAGGCAATACAGAGCCAAACCCTCCAAAGTTCTGAGATTGGATAGCTTCCCGTCAGGATGAGCTTGAGGTTTGCACGGATGACCGTCCAATCCCAAGAGAAGAGTGGAATTATTCCTTTTGCGATCAATGCATATATGAGATATACGGATAACGCTGTCAATGCGGTGTTTCCGATGGAAGAGAAGAGATTTGCATGAATCCAATGGTATACTGGATGTTTTACATCGGTAGGAATGGTTGCTTTTCGTTTCTTATTCACTATCTTCTTCTCCTACCGCTCAATAATCTGGATATGACGATTATAGATATTCATCATCAAACTGGTGAGGAGGCTCAAGCCTAGATAGATCGCCATCACCAAGGTAATCATCTCCAACGCTCTTCCCGTTTGATTGATTATGGTACCGGTAATTGCAAATACGTCGGGAAATCCGATGGAGACACCCAGGGAAGTGTTTTTTGCAACACCAAGGTACTGACTGGTAAGGGGAGGAATTACCACCACCTTTGCTTGGGGAATGATCACCAATCTGATTGTCTTGAGATGACCGAATCCCAGTGCATGGGCAGCCTCGATCTGTCCCTTGGGGATGCCTTGTATCCCCGCACGAAAGATTTCAGCTATGAAGGCAGAGGTATAGAGGATCAACCCACTGAAAAGGCTGAACCACTCAGCAGTTATATGGAGTCCTCCTGAAATATTGAACTTTCCAACTACGGGAATATCTTTCCTGAGTGCAGGATTCGGAAGGATTGCGTACGTCAGGAGGGAGAGCAGGATGAACACCAGAACCGGTAAGAGGATGGTGTGTTGTTCCCGCCCTGTTCTTTTTTCTTTCTTTTTAAGCAAAAAGACCAAAAGTATGGCTAGGAGTACTGCAATTACAATGCAGAGTAGCCATGGGGTGAAATGTTCGCTCGGGGTAAGCCATGCTGCACTGATACCACGGTTGGACAAGGAAAACGCAACAGTGGTTTCTCCTGAGGAGTGCACGGTCTTTCCTGCCATAATTCCAGACTGAATGCCGGGAAGCTTGAGAAAAAAGGCTCGGTACCAGATAAGAAGGAGCAGCAGCAAGGGAATGTTTCTGATGATTTCTATGTAGATTACCGCCAGCTTGTTGATGAGGTAGTTTGCAGACAATCTGCAAAGTGCAACGATCAAACCCAGGATTGTTGAAAATACAATAGCCAGGAACGATATTGAGAGCGTATTGAGGAATCCTGCCACCATCATCCGTGCATTGCTTGAAGTGTTGCTTACTGGGATGGTGGATTCGCTGATATCGATGTTCCCTACCATGCGGAGAAATTTGAATGAAGGAATCATCCCTATCTCTTCAAGCGAGGAGACTACATTTCCATAGATAAGGGACAGGAGAATTATGACGAGTACGGCAAAGATAAATTGGCCGAGCAAACTCCGTTTCCGATTATCCTGCCATAGAGGGATGCGCTCAGACGTTCTAGGTTTGGCGTTCATAGGGGGAAAAGCTCCTAATGGGTGTGGAATTACATCCTACCCTGATAGGTATCAGGGTAGGATATGGTGGCAGTAGCCAGATCAATTGAACGGGTTGGCATAGAACAATCCACCTTGGTTCCAAGGTTTGTTGTATCCACGGGTGACACGTAGGGGTATTCCAAGGTTGCGGTCGAATATCTCGCCGTAATTGCCCATCTGTTTGATCACCTGATATGCCCAATCGGTAGAGAGTCCCATCATTGGTCCCAGCTCCTTTCCAGTACCCAAGAAATTCTTGGTCTCAGGGCTCGTGGTGGTAGCGAGGACTTCATCGATGGTATCACTGGTGATATTGTGCTCATCTCCATAGAAGAGGGCAAAGAGGGTCCACTGACAAATATCCTTCCAATTGCTGTCACCATGCCTGACAGCTATGCCAAGCGGTTCCTTGCTGATGGTCTCTTCCATACCCTTGAAGTCTCCGGCATTCTCAAATTGGGCAAGGAATACAACAGCAGAGGATTTGTCGACAGACACGGCATCTACACGACCATTGATGAAAGCACTCTTCATTTCATCAAGGTTTTCAAACGTAAGTGGGCGATACTCTATCTGCTTGCTTGCCATGATCGCTGCAAGATTGGTTTCAGTGGTGCTGCCTGTAAGTACAGCAATGGAGGCACCCTCAAGATCTTGCAGTGTCTCAATTCCTAGGTCTCCACGTACTACAAAGGTCTGGCCATCGTAGAAATAAGGAGAAGTGAAATCGAGTCCCAATTCTGTATCTCTTGAGGTGGTGACGGTAGCAGTCCTGATCAGTACATCAATCTCACCACTCTGTAAGGCAACGAATCTCTCCTTACTGGTAAGTGGGCGGAACTCAAGCTTGTCCGGCGTACCGAACACAGCAACGCTTAACGCCTTTGCCAGATCAATCTCAAAC
Organism: Sphaerochaeta sp.; assembly: GCA_050252715.1. Taxonomy (GTDB): domain Bacteria; phylum Spirochaetota; class Spirochaetia; order Sphaerochaetales; family Sphaerochaetaceae; genus Sphaerochaeta. Next base: position 24,218 of record JBFWKK010000006.1, read on the forward strand.
CCTGAATAGCTGCCATCCTCTTGCAGGTAGGCAAAACCGGGATTCGAAGCATTGACTCCTGCTACAATGTAGCCTCGGTCCTTGATCTGCTGAAGCGTTGACTTCTCTGTTTTTGCCGGTGCAGGCGTTTCGGCAGGTGGGGCAGCTGGTGCTGACATGGTCGCTGTCTGTGTTTCTGTTGCACTCTGGGCTACTTCTTCTTTACCTCCGCAAGAAGTACCGAGCACAAGAGACAGCATGAGAACAAACAGCAAAATCGTGTGTTTCTTCATGGTTTTTTCTCTCCTTTTATGTTCACCAAGGTATCCTTGGTAGATTCCCTCTAGCCCCAAAATGTCGTTGTTGGAATGTGAATTACCTGTGTGGTTTGCCCAGGCTCTGGGGTTGCAATTTTCTGTATGAGAATGTCACAAGCGGTGTGAGCTATCTGTTCAATATCCTGCAGACTGATGAAAAAATGGCCCACGACATGATCGAGTAGGTCTTTTTGAATCATCAAATCCTGTGTGAAGGAAAATTTGTCGACAGTCATGAACTCTGCCTTGTATGATTTGAATGGAGAATCTCCATAGGCTTTGATTAAATGGGGCATATAGTATCCAGAATGCAGGAAGATTGCTTCCGGTTGGTGATCTATGCTCTGGAGGATCACATCAATATTTGTCTCACGATCAACTTCATCGTTCGTGAGTTCAAATGAGTATTCCCATGGCTTGAGGCCATGATCCTTCATGGCAGATACATACCCTTCTCGTCGGAGTTTTGCTGTGGAGTTGAGAGCTTGTCCTCCTCTTGTCAGTAGCAGAATGTGCTGTTTCCCCTGCAAGATCATGTCTGATGTCATTTGGTAGGCAACCTTGTAATGGTCGGAGGAGATAATATCTGCATCTATGCCATCAGCGTAACGATCTACAAAGACGAAGGGAAATTGTTGATCCTTCATTGCTTGATAGATATGGCTACTGGAGGAAGCGTTGTTCAGGGAGGCAATGATCATGCCATCGAAAAGACCGGATTTATAGAGCTGTAATGATTCACGTTCCTTTTTTTCGTCGTTGAAGGTGTTTATCACCATTGCCTGATACCCTTTTCCCATTGCATATCGCTCAATGTGATAAATAAGTTCCACAAAGAATCCGACGGGAGTGAAAGGGACGACGATTGCGAGAATTTTCGTTTTACTGGATTTCAAAGCACTGGCGAGACGGTTCGGGACATAGTGCAGACGTTCAGCAATTGCCAAGATTCTGTCACGAGTTTCATCACTGATTCTGCTCTCTTTTGCCTTATTGTTCAGCACCAACGATACTACCGTGACCGAGACGTTTGCTTCTTTTGCGATGGCTTTGAGATTGGTCTTGCCCATATATCCCTCTCAGTGGTGCTAAAACGTTTAAGCAAAGGTAGTATAGCATGCTTGTTTTACTATTGTCAAAATAATTATCCCAAAAAATGGCCTATCGGAGTAAGGAGGGGAATCAGCTGCAGAAATGCTCTTCGTTGGTGACAATTCCAAGAGGTGGACAAGCCTGTGGATTTCCTCTATCTTACTAGAGTAAGGTCTGAAAAATGGGCCTCTCTTATTGCGAATACTGCAATTTCTTATAAAGGCGAAATATAGAACGAATGAAATTTACTGAATTACCCCTAAGCGAGCAAGTGCTCAAAGGCATCGAATCTGCAGGCTTTAGTGACTGTACCGAAGTACAGGAAAAAGTACTCCCCACAAGCCTCACCCGCAGAGATGTCATGGTCCAGTCAAAGACTGGAAGCGGAAAGACCGCAGTGTATGTGTTGACGATTCTTGAATCGTTTGTCCAGGCCATCAAGGCTGGAAAAGGCAAACCAAAGGCGTTGATCGTGGCTCCGACTCGTGAGCTGGCTGTACAGATTGAGGAAGATACCCTCCAATTGGGTTCCGGTATCGAGGATTTGTCGATAGGTTGTTTCTTCGGCGGCGTAGGATACGGCAAGCAGGATGAAATCCTTGAGCAAGGGTGTGATATCTTTGTCTGTACCCCGGGACGAATCCTCGACTACCAGAAGATGCACAAGATTGACTTTCGTGAGTTCGACATCTTTGTAGTTGATGAAGCGGACCGTCTCTTCGATATGGGATTCTACCCGGACATCCAGAAAATGTTCAGCTTGCTCAGGGATTGTACTGAGCGCCAGACGATGCTCTTCTCTGCAACACTAAGTACCAAGGTAAGGAACCTTGCCTGGTCCTTCATGAATGATCCTGCAGAGATTGAGGTTAATCCTGAGGAGATAACCGTCAATGCAATCACTCAGGAGCTCTACCATGTAGCCAAGGATGAGAAGTTTCAGCTTTTCCTCCAACTGCTGAAGAGAGAGAATCCTGAGAACTGCCTCATCTTCACCAACACAAAGGCACGGTGTATCGAGGTTTCCAAGCGACTCAGTCTCAATGGATATCCGACCAAGTATCTCATGGGAGATCTTCCCCAGTCCAAGCGTCTGCAGACGATCGACCGTATGAAGGATGGAAAGATTCGTTTTCTTGTCGCCACCGATGTTGCCGCCCGTGGGCTACAGATCGATGACCTTCAATTGGTGGTAAACTACGATATTCCTGATGATTTTGAAAACTATGTGCACCGAATCGGACGTACAGCGAGAGCCGGAAAGAGCGGTAAATCGATTACCTTTGCTGATGAAGAGTATGTATTCAATCTGGAGGCAATAGAAAGCTATATCCAGATGAAAATTCCTGTAATATGGCCACAAGAGGGAGAACTTGAACAGGTTGAAGACAAGAGTGCATCCTACTCCTTCAGGGATCTGGTAAGAAATGATGAGTACGGTGGGCGTTCCCCCAGGGGTCCCAAGAGTGGACCACGCTCCAGAGGCGGTGGGGCTAGGAATCAGAAACGTGGTCGTCCGCAGTCAGGAGAACGCAGATCCCGTTCCCCAGAGAATCGAGGTGAAAAACCACGTACTCGGCAACCAGAGAGACAGGATCGCCCCCAGCAACCACAAAGAAGACGTCGCCCTGGTTCCAAGAGCTATGCAGAGATCCAGAATCTTTCACTCGAAGAACGACTCGCATACTACAAGCAGCAGTACCAGAGTGAGGGAGGCAGTATTCCCAAGACGGGGGCTGCGGAGCCCAAGAAGCCCCAGACCCCTGTAAAGAAGGCTCCTGTTGCCAAGGAACATCCTTTGCCTGTACAGGAAAAGAACGCAGTGAAGAAGAAGCAGAACTTCTTCACACGGTTATTCAAGCGAGGCAAATAGCATGCTTAAGCGGTTCATCTCATACTACCGACCATACAAGGGACTGTTTTTCCTTGACATGGGGGTGGCGATCTTTGCATCCATCCTCTCCATTTTGTTCCCCACCTTGACCAGACAGCTGCTCAGGGTGGAGATCCCCAATCAGAATCTGAAGAATATGATCATCATCTTTGCACTGATGCTTTTTATATACATCCTGCAGGCTGTCTGTCAGTACATCAGGGTAACTTGGGGGCACATTCTTGGGGTGAAGATGGAAACCGATATGCGCAGTGAGCTGTTCGGTCACCTGCAGAAACTCTCCTTTGGCTTCTTCGACAAGACCAAGACCGGTCATATGATGAGCCGCATTACCAATGACCTGTTCCAGATTACAGAGATGGCCCACCACGCTCCAGAGGATTTGATCATCAGTGTGGCAACCATCCTGGGTTCCTATATTCTTATGTTCTCCTACAGCGTTCCCCTTGCCTTGGTATCCCTGATTCCCCTGCCGATCATGGTTTTTTACGGGGTATATTACGGGATTCGTATGAAGGCCACCTTCCGCAGAGTCAGACGAACTGTTGCTGATGTGAACAGCAATGTGGAGAACTCCTTGATGGGGATTCGTGAGGTGAAGTCCTACGGACGAGAGTCCTATCAGGAAGAGAAGTTCAACCACGTAAATGATATCCTGCGCGACAGCAAGATGGAGCAGTACAAGGTGATGGGCAGCTACCACTCAATCCTGGGATTCTTTAGGGAGCTGTACTACTTCTGCACCATTGCCGGTGGTACACTTCTCATCTTCATGGGAAAGGTCCAGTCCTATGACCTGGTCACCTTTATTCTCTATGTTGGGGTTGTCCTCCCACCGATTGACCGCCTGATCAACTTCACTGAGCAGTTGCAACAGGGAATGGCCAGTTTTGAGCGATTTACCCAGGTAATCGATGAGAATCCTGACATTCAGGATGTCAAGGATGCAAAGAGCCTGAAAGTGAAGGATGGGACGGTACAGTTCGACCATGTCTCATTCTCCTATGAGAACTCTGCTGAAGTCATTCTCAAGGATGTGTATATCAGTGTCCCCGGTGGCTCCACATTTGCCTTGGTTGGCGAATCTGGAGCAGGAAAGAGTACCTTCGCCAGTTTGATTCCACGCTTTTATGAGCCATCTGCCGGTCGGGTAATGATCGACGGCCAGGATATTCGTGAGCTTACCCAGCACTCACTCAGGCAAAATATCGGCTTTGTGCAACAGAATGTATTTCTCTTTGACGACACCATCAGGGAGAACCTGAAGTACGGAAAGGTTGATGCAACGGATGAACAGCTCTGGCTTGCCCTTGATGCGGCAAATCTTGGAAACTTCGTTCGCTCTCTTCCCCATGGGCTCGATACCCAGGTAGGGGAGCGTGGCACCTTGCTTTCGGGTGGACAGAAGCAGCGCATTTCCATCGCCCGTGTATTCTTGAAAAACCCTCAGATTCTCATCTTTGATGAGGCAACCAGCAGTCTTGATACAGAAAGTGAAGAGTTGATCAATGAAGCGTTCCATCGTCTCTCCAAGGGACGGACGGCCATTGTCATCGCTCACCGCCTGACTACGGTAAAACATGCCGATTGCATCTTGGTCCTGGATGAGGGTAAACTGGTAGAGGCTGGAACCCATGAGCAACTGCTTGCAAAGGATGGGCAGTACGCCAAACTCTATAAGACTCAGGACTTTTCCTAGCGGGAGGAGTATGCATGAAGAAAATACGCATAGCATTTGCAGGATTATTTGTGATCCCTATTATAGCGCTTTCACTTTTGTATGCATTTCCTCTTGGTTACCTGTTACGTCTCCTCGGCTTCAGAAAAGCTGGGGATCGATATTTGCGTGCTTGTGGACACTTTATTGGTAGTTCCATCATTTTCTTTTTAGGGATTAAGGTCCATGTTGATGGAAAGGAGAACCTTCCACCGGAGCAGTCAGTATGCTACATGGCAAACCATCAAAGCATGCTCGACATAGCTGCGTTTGTAGGGCCGGTCAATCTTTGGGCATCCATTATGGCAAAGGCAGAAGTTAAGCGGATTCCTGTCATCAATCTCTGGTGCTATGCCTTGGACTGTGTTTTCATCAACCGAATCAGTCCTCGTGATGCCATCAATGCCATTCTCAGGGGCGTAGAACTTCTCAAGAGTGGAAAAAGTATGTTGATCTTCCCTGAGGGAACAAGAAGCAAGAGTGGGAGCATCGGAGAATTGAAAAAAGGGAGTCTAAAACTCGCGACTCGCTCAAACTCGGTCATTGTACCCATGACCATCAAGGGGTTGCGTGCTGGGTTAGAACAGTTGCATGGCTTTAAGCGTGTTCACGCATATGTCTCCATTGGAAAACCAATCTACACTGACAATCTGAGCACTGAAGAGCTTGCAACGCTTCATGAAACGGTCTATGGAACCATCGCCAAACGGTTTGACGAACTTCCCGGCAAAGTCTGATGATGGCTAAGACGGACGCCCTCTCTGTTGAGAACCTCTCATTCACCTACCAGTCCTGGACAGAGAAACCAAATGAACCAATCTTCCAAGGCCTCTCCATGCACATTCCTCTAGGAAGCAAGACCCTCTTGCTGGCTCCGTTCAACAAGGGAAAAACAACGCTTGCGAAATTGATCTGCGGTGTTTGTCCAAAATACTTCCCAGGCAAGATGGAAGGAACCATCGAACTTTTTGCAAGAGACCTGGCAGAGATGGAACCCTGGGATCTTTTGAAGCTTTGTACCTATGTGTCCCAGAATCCACAGGAACAGTTTGTTTCTACCTCGGTTGAAGAGGAAATTGCCTTTCCCCTTGAGTCGCTCTCCCTGGACCGTGAAGCGATGCATGCTCACATGGAATCAGCAATCGAGGATTGGGGATTGCAAAAGCTCAGAACCAGTAGTGAACAGGAACTCAGTGGCGGCGAGCGAAAGCGGGTGCTTCTTGCTGTAATGCAGGCAATCGATGCTTCATTCTGGTTGCTTGATGAGGCTTTCGATGACCTGGACCAGAGGTGGAGAGACCGTCTCAAGCATCTGATCGCCTCCAATGAGAAGACTGTATTGGTGCTTGCCAGCAGATACCTGGCAGAGTTTGATGACCTCTTCGACCAGGTGCTCCTGCTTGATGAAGGGGTAGTTCATACAGGCGAGAGACAGTCATTGGTTACTCGGTTTTCCCATCTCTGTGGGGATGATTTGCCCAGCCCCTTGGATACTGAGGAACCAGCATGTGTACAAAATAGGGAGCTGAAATGTAATACGCTCTATGCAGAGAGACGCAGGGTTAGCACCAACGAGGGAGAATCGTTTGCTCTATCAGTACCTGATTTTCATCTAAGTAGCGGTGAACTGGTAACCTTGGTAGGTCCAAATGGGAGTGGAAAGAGTTCCTTCAGTCGTTTGCTCTGTGGGTTGGATGTTCCTAAGGAAGGTACGATAGTGCTGGATGGGAAGGAGCTTTCGGAAAGAGAGCTTTCCAAACGAGTTGGATATCTCTTCCAGAGTCCTGATCTGCAAATATTTCTTCCGACTGTGGAAGAAGAGCTCTCCTGGTCGCTGAGAAGGCGAGGTGACCTTACCAAGGCAGAGCGAAGGCAGCAGGTCTTGCAGTGTGCCGAGCTCTTTTCCCTCGACCTTCATGACACCCCCACAACCATGAGCTACCCCTTGCGCAAAGCGCTGCAGGCTGCTGTTTACTACTTGCTTGACCGTCCATTCTATATTTTGGATGAACTCGATAGTGCACTGACCTACCAGAGTGCACTCTCCATTATTGCATTATTGCGGCGTAACGGTGCCGGGATACTGCTCATTACCCACGATAGGCAGTTTGCAACCAAGGTAGCCCAACGCTCCTATACCATCAAGGATGGGAGGATGTACGCACTATGACTACCAATACCTATGTGGCGGGAACAGGGTGGCTGTACCGCTTTGACCCCAGGGCAAAGCTCCTCTTGATGCTGCTCATGTGTATCTGGTTCTTTCTCCCCGTTCCTCTTTTACATCTAGCCATCGTGGTAGCTCTGGTTGTTGTATCAGGTGCATCCAATACCGGGTGGGCCCATATCTGGAAAACCTTCTGTTCCATCTCCCCTATGCTTGTGTTCATGGTTTTTTTCATGCCGTTCAATGTACGTGAAGGGAGTCCCTTGGTAACCCTGGGGAATTTCACCCTCATTACCGCTGAAGGATTGGAACAAGCATTACGCTTGATGAGTCGTTTTATCGGGATTACCTATGCCTGTACCTTGTTGTTTGCAACTACGGTCATGCATGAGGTCATGCTTGCCTTGCGCTGGTATCGTCTTCCCTACAAGGCAAGTTTGGTTGTGACCCTTGCTTTCACGTATATTCCCTTTATCGCTGAAAGTTTCAACCAAATCAGTGAGAGCCATAGGTTGCGTGAAGCAGAGGATGAACAGAAAAAGCGTTGGACACAGAGACTTAAGGATTTGGTGCCTACCCTTACCAGTGCCTTGGTGGTAGCCTTGAGGTCAATCCCCAACCTGGCCATGAGCCTGGAGATGCGAGGGTTTGGAAGAACAGAGAGAAGGAGCAGCTACCACACCCTTGCTTCTTACCGGCATGTCTTTACCCACTTTCTCCTCTCCTGTATGATTCCAGTGGTGCTCTATCTTGTCAGTAGTAGATTCTAGGAGGCCAACATATGCAAGGAAATCGGAATGCTTTAAAGGTAGCCGTCATTGCGGTACTGACCGCAGTAGTCGTAGTTTTTACCATGGTGGTACGTATTCCCACCGCCAGGGGGTATCTGAATCTCTGTGATGTAGCAATCTGCTTCATTGCATTCACCTTTGGCCCTTGGTCTGCATTCATCGCAGCTGGGTTGGGTACTGCGCTCGCTGATTTGATCAGCGGATATGCCCAGTGGGCTCCCATCAGCTTCATCGTCCATGGTGTGGAAGGCCTGCTCGTTGCCTTGATTGTGAAAAGCAAGGGAGATGCTGTGGTATCTATCGGGAGAAAAGCCATTGCGGCAGTTGTCTGCATTGCTACCGTCTCGCTAGGATACTTTGCCCTCTCTGCGCTGTTCATAAGCACGGTAAGCGTAGCTGCAGCTGAGATACCCGGCAATATTGCTCAAAGTGCTGTAGGATTTGCCCTTGGCTTGGTGGTGGCTGCAGCAGTGAAACGTGCCTATCCACCGGTGAGTTCGCTTGCTTGGTAGGCATATATCCCACTTTTCGCTATACTTCGAATATACCCAAACAGAGAGGATTGCAGGATGCACCAATTCCCCCATGACACCATCGTTGTTCTAGACTTCGGGGCTCAATACAGCCAGTTGATTGCACGCAGGGTGCGAGAGATGCACGTCTATAGCCAGATTGTTCCTTATACGATCTCCGCAAAAGAGCTTGCAGCCATGAAACCGAAAGGGATCATCTTCAGTGGAGGTCCTTCATCAGTACGTACAGAAGGATCTCCCCGCCCTGATGCTGAAATCTACGAGCTTGGTATCCCTATTTTGGGTATCTGCTACGGTTTGCAGGTGATGAGCATCCAGAACGGGGGAAGTGTAGAGCGTCCCGCTAAGAAGGAGTATGGCTTTGCCAATCTCACTATCTTGCAGGAGGATTCCTCCTTGCTTAAGGGAATAAGCGAGCATTCACGCCTTTGGATGAGTCACGGGGATGCAGTTGCTTCCCTTCCTGAAGGATTCATCCAGAGTGGGAGTACCCCGAATTGTCCCTTCACGGTCATTGAAAATGATGAAAAGAAATTCTATGGAGTTCAGTTCCATCCCGAGGTAGTACATACGGCAGAAGGAAACCAATTTCTGAAGAACTTCGTCCTAGGGGTGTGTCAGGCGAGCCAGGATTGGGATATGGGTTCCTTCATTGCAACAGCTGTTGAGGAGATTCGAGAGAAAGTTGGGGATAAGCAGGTGCTCTGTGGCCTCTCAGGCGGTGTTGACTCCGCGGTTGCTGCGGTGTTGATCCATGAGGCCATCGGCGACCAATTGGTCTGTGTCTTCGTGAATAACGGACTTCTTAGAAAAGGAGAAGCCGAGATGGTCTTGAAGCTCTTCAGAGACCATTACAATATCCGTCTCCAATATGCTGACGCTGAGGATGCCTTCCTTTCCTCGCTCAAAGGGGTCAGTGAACCCGAGGCCAAGCGAAAGATCATTGGGAAGGTGTTTATCGATACCTTCTATGATGAAGCCAGGAAAGCCGGGGAAATCAGCTTCCTCGCCCAGGGTACGCTCTATCCAGATGTTATCGAGAGCAAGAGTCCCTCTGGGGGACCTTCAGCTACCATTAAGAGCCACCACAATGTAGGGGGATTGCCCGAAGATTTGAAATGGGATCTGCTCGAACCTCTCAAGGAATTGTTCAAGGACGAGGTTAGATCTCTTGGCAGGGAGCTTGGCCTGCCTGAGGAGATGGTCAACCGCCATCCTTTCCCCGGTCCAGGTCTTGGGGTCCGCTGTGTAGGTGAGGTCACCAAACAACGCCTCGATACCCTTCGTGATGTGGATGCAATCTTCATTGATGAGATCAGGAAGGCTGGTCTCTATGACGATATCTGGCAGGCCTTGGCTTGTTTGCTTCCCGTCAAGAGCGTGGGAGTCCAAGGGGATGAACGCACCTACGAAGAGGTGTGCTCCCTGCGTGCCGTAACCAGTGAAGATGCCATGACTGCTGACTGGTTCCGCTTTCCTCCTGAAGTACTCCAACACGCTTCAGCCAGGATCTGCAATGAGGTACAGGGAGTCAACCGAGTACTCTACGACATCACGAGCAAACCTCCTGGGACCATTGAGTGGGAGTAATCCCACAAGGGAATTTCAGTTCGTATAGTTCTTTATAAAAGAGAAAAAAGACTCCAATTGCAGGGGTCTTTTCTCTCTTTTTTTGCCTTGCATAGTGTTAACTCTTGCATGCATAGTCAATGGAGAAAGATACGGACGAAGAAAAAATGCGGATTCCGCAAAAATTCTTCGAGTAATCAGAACCTGCAATAGCTGATCATCAAGTACTATACTGATTATATGCTCACAAGGGAGACATCATTGTGTGAGCTTACGCACCATGAACCAGAGAATCAGTATCCAAATGCCAACGAAGAGAAAGGAAAAATTCCAGTTCTTAGGCAACAAAATTGGCTTGCGCTTTGCTTGATCCTAGGCCTCCTTGAATACTTCGTAGGGGATGCATTTGATGGTCAGCACCAAGAATGCGGGGAGAATGATCAGATCATACAGATATCCAAGGACAGGAATGAGACCAATGGGACTGAGTGAGTAGAGTAGCACAAAACCAGCCAATACCTTCGGGAGTAAAGGCATCCTCTTGTCCTCCGATGCATAGTAGATTGCTGTCAACTGGCCTTTGGGCACTAATGCAGGTTGCATTAATCTTGATTTGATCAGTTTCACAGGAATACTAGAGGTTTTCCCTGATTTTGTTTCAATGTAATTGGAATCGAGTAAAGATAGTTTCCTGAGACACCTCTTCCTAGAGAAGACTGAACCGATAGTTCTCTGAAATCTCGTAATGGTTTGAGTTCCCGATCTTTCAATCCAGATCAACAATATATCGATAGCGCATCTTCGGGACTACATGCCTATCCCAGTTCACGTGAATCGGGAGGATGATCTCTTAGGTAGTCATGGTCTTGATCTTCGTCTTGTAGATCTTCCAAAAGAAGTAGAGGGTCAAACTGAAGGATGCCATCTCAGCAATGAAGAAGGCGTACCAAAGGGCATCCAATCCTACGTATTTACCCAGGAGATATGCTGAGGGAAGCAGGAAAATCAACTGTCGTGTTACCGAATTGATCATCGATAGGTATCCGTATCCCATTCCTTGGAAGAGCGCGATGAGAACAATGCTGACTCCTGCAAACACAAAACACAGACTGATTCTCTGCATTGCAACCGTTCCAATGGCTACCATCTCTGCTGTTGCATCGAACCAGCTGAGCAGTACATGGGGCAGGAAGGTAAATACTGCTGTTCCTATACCCATGATGGTAATGGCAACCACCAGGCCAACCTTGATGGTTGTAGTGATTCGCTTCGGCTTTCTTGCACCATAATTGTAGCCGATAACAGGGATCATGCCTGTATTCAAGCCAAAGACCGGCATAAATACGAATGACTGCAAGCGGAAGTAGATACCAAATACCGCAACAGCTGTTGTAGAGAAACCGATGAGAATCTTGTTCAAGCTGGTGGTGAGGATTGTCCCAATGGCTTGCATGATGATTGTAGGAATACCGACAACATAGATATCCTTGACAGTCTGCTTTTCGAGACGGAAGGACTCCTTCTCAAGCACAATCTCCCTGTTCCTTCTTACATAGTAGATGGCAAGAAACGCTGAAACATGCTGAGCAAATACGGTAGCGATGGCAGCCCCTGCCACGCCCATTCTTGGCATGCCGAAGAGGCCAAAGATGAGAATGGGATCGAGGATAATGTTCACAATAGCCCCGGTGCCCTGGATGATCATGGGATGGAATGTATCTCCAGTTCCTTGGAGGATTCGTTCACAGGTGATGTCTATGAACAAAGCAAGGGAAAAGATCAAACAGATGGCGATGTATTGACTTCCTAGGGTAATGAGCTCTGTATCACTGCTGAAGTAGCTCACAAAGGCCTTGGTGAAGAAGAGCCCGATGATGGCAAAAAAGACCCAGCTGATCACAGCGAGGGTTATTCCATTTCCGGCAGCTTTTCTCGCTGAGGTGACGTCCTTCGCTCCCAGTTTTCTGGAAAGCAGGGAGTTTACCCCGACCGAGGTTCCCACACTTACCGCAATCAGGAGGTTTTGCATGGGGAATGCGAGAGTGACTGCAGTGAGCGCCTGCTGACTGTAGTGAGAGACGAACATGCTGTCCACAATATTATAGAGAGCTTGCACCAACATGCTGAGCATGATGGGAAACGACATGGACAAAACTAGGGTGGGGATCGGTTTGATCCCCATTTTATTTTCTTGGACAGGTTGCATGGGTATTCCTTTCAGATTCTGCTACAGTAATAGCATACCCTTGCACCTTAGTAAAGCAGGTTGTCAGTTGGTCTTTTTGAGGAATGCCTCCACCTCTTTTCGTCCCTTCTCTTCATCAACTTGCTTGAGTAGTATATACCCACCGATGAAGAGCAGGACAAGAGAGACAATTCCATTGCGAGAATCTCCGGTAACCAAGGTAACTACTCCCATGAGCAGAGGTCCGATGATTGCAGCAAATTTTCCCAGCATATTGAAGAAACCAAAGAACTGTGCTGAACGTTCTTTGGGAATGAGCCTGGTATAGTAGGAACGACTCAGTGCTTGGATACCTCCCTGGAACAGCCCTATACACACAGCAAGCAGGTAGAAATGAAGAGGTTTACTCATGAAGTAGCCAAGGATGGCTATGATGGCATAGGCGCCGATTGCAATCTCCAGGGCTTTTCGAACTCCCACTTTCTTGCCGAACGCTGAGTAGGCAAGTGCAGAAGGAAATGCGACAAACTGTGTGATGAGCAGGGCAATAATGAGGGACTCACTGGGGAAATTGAGACTGGTTCCATAGTTGACAGCCATTCGGATGATGGTATCCACACCATCAATATAGAGCCAGTATGCAAGAAGAAAGATTGCCAACGTTTTCAGTTGGCGAAAGCTTCTTACGGTTTGACGTGTTATGGAGAGTCCTTTCTTTACCGCCTGCTTGAAGGGGAGATTGTCGGCAGTGACCTCTTCTTTTACGAAGAAAAGCAAGGGGAGTGAGAATACCACCCACCAGATACCTACGATGATAAAACAAGCCTTGATGGCCTCTTCTCCATTTGCAAAACCAAACCATGATGGATTGAGATACATCAGGACATTCACCAGAAATAGGAGACCACCCCCTATGTAGCCTAGACTGTATCCGAGAGAGGAGACAAAATCGACTTTCTTCTCTGATGCCACAAAGGGAAGTAGTGCATCGTAGAACGTATTGGCTCCACTGAATCCTACTACGGCAACAGAGTAGAAGAGAACAGCCATGGGCCAGGACCCCATCTGCAATACATACAGACTTGCTGTCATGACCGAGCCTATCAATGCAAAAAATGCCAGTAAGCGCTTCTTGTAAGTCCCCCAGTCAGCGATGGCTCCCAATATGGGAGCCAATAAGGCAACAATCAATGAGCCGAAGGAGTTTGCAAGGCCAAGATAGAAGGTTCCTTCCTGGCTGCTGGATCCCACTGCCCAGTAGGCACTGAAAAAGACAGGGAAGAACCCTGCCATAACGGTAGTTGCAAAAGCACTGTTGGCCCAATCATAGAAAGCCCATGCATAGATGGAGCGTTTTGAATCTTGCATAACGTTTACCCTCTTTACTGCTAAGGGTAGCAGTATCCAGCGCATCTGTCATGCAGAATTTATCAAGACAAGCTTTTATCGTTCTCTTGCACAACATGCTGTCCTTCAATACAATACGCTCCTGTAGATATCCTAGAAATATGGAAGGTTATTTCCCATGATCGTATGTAAATTCGGCGGAAGCTCAGTAGCAGATGCCAAACAGATAAAGAAAGTAAAGTCAATTGTTGAGGCGGATCCCAGACGGCAAATAGTGGTGGTATCGGCTCCTGGCAAGCGAAGCAAGGAAGACGAGAAGGTTACTGACATGCTCTACGCGTGTAATGCTCTTGCCCAGGAAGGCCAGTCATGCAAGCCGGTATTCAAAAGGATTGCCGATAGGTTTACTTCAATCCTTGAGGACCTTGGCATAGAGAAGAAACCCTTTATCGCCACCCTTGAAGAAGTCAGGCAAATGATTGATGCAGGCTATGGTGCAGCGTATGCTGCCAGCCGTGGTGAGTATCTCAGTGCAAAATTGATCGCCTCCTACCTGGGGTGGAATTTCCTTGATGCCGATCCCTCGATTGTGATCAACGCAGATGGAAGCGTCAATGAACAGAGCTATGAAAACCTGAGAAAGGTCCTGAAGAGCGGGGAGCGGTATATAGTCCCTGGTTTCTATGGATGTGACGTGGAAGGAAAAGTAAAGACGTTCAGCCGTGGAGGATCGGATATTACCGGAGCAATTCTCAGCAGTGCCTCCAATGCCGAACTCTATGAGAACTGGACGGATGTTTCTGGAGTGTACTCTGTTGATCCTCGCTTGGTTGATAATGCCAAGGTAATAGAGACCATGACCTATCGGGAACTGCGGGAGCTTGCAGGAGTCGGGGCAAGTGTTTTTCATGAGGAAGCTACCACTCCGGTCATCGCAGCCCAGATTCCCATCAATGTAAAGAATACCAATGCCCCATCTGATGATGGTACCTTGATCGTCAATGAGAGGGACTACAGCAAGACCCCACTTGCCGGAGTGTCGGCAAAGAAAGGGTATAGTCGCATCACCCTTAGAAAGGTTATGCTCTTCAAGCAGTCGGGTACAAGGCATGCATTAATGACTATGTTGCACGTCTTTGGAATAAGGCCTTCATTCAGTTTATTCGGTGTAGACAGCATTGTCTGGTTCTTTGAGAGTACCCAGGCGAGTGATAGTGTATTGAAGGCAATGTGTGCTAGACTAAAGAGTGAGTTCTCACTGGACTCCATCGAAGTAGACCACAATCATGCAATTGTAGGCGTTGTCGGATCTGGGGTCATGCACCAACGAGATTTGATAGCAAAAGTGGTTGGTGCGCTGGACAAGAATGCCATTGCACTGCACTTTCTCAACTTCGGTTCATCCGATACCTCGCTTCTCCTTGGTGTCGATGCAGAGAAGACACAGGACGCCCTCACCACACTCTACCACGCATTGTTCTAAAATCCTGTTCCCTCCACTTTTCCAGTGGGGGGATCTTTCGAGAAAAGATACAAAAAACAAACCCTTTTATAATACCGAGATAAGAATGGTAGTAGCTCTATTGCTTACTTCCTCATTTTCCCCTATGGTATGGATACTATGTACATATGAGGGTAGTGTAGTGGTCGATTCTGCTTCGCTCTATTTGGCCTTGATGATCTTCCTCGCGAGAGTGGTGGATGTTTCACTCGGCACCTTGCGTCATGCTCTTGTTGTTCGTGGGAAAAGAGCTCTAACCTTTATCATTGCATTCGTTGAGTCCATCATCTGGGTGTTTGCTGTATCGAGGGTAATCAATGACCTGTCAGACCCTCTGATGGCCATTGCATTTGCTTTTGGCTTTGCTGCTGGTACCTTTGTGGGAATCACCTTGGAAAGCGTATTGAAAATCGGGGAACAGGTGGTGAAAGTCTTCACACAGAAGGGCCATGCAGTTGCGTGTCTGCTAAGAGAACAGGGGTTTCGTGTCACTGAGTTTCAGGGGAATGGACGAGACGGCACGATCTATCTCCTGTTTGTACAAGTTCCCAGAAGATCCGTAAAGCAAGTAATGAAACACACCCGTTCAATCGATCCCACCTGCTACCTTGTAGTCGAAGATATCAAAATGCGTGCCTATGCATAAAAAACCGGCCCTATAGAGGGCCGGCCATGAACACGTATCTGATTATTTGTTGATTACCTGTTCGGTCTCAAGATCAAAGTACTTTGCCTTTGCCATGTCAGGAATCAAGAAAATCTTGGTATCCGGAGCAGGAACAAGGGTAGGATCAATCTTACCGATGACTTGGCTCTTGGAGGTGGATACATAGACATGGGTCTCACTACCAAGGGGTTCAACAACACTTACCGTACCATTGATGGTCTCTCCATCCTTGTTGGAATTGCTGAATGAAACATCCTCAGGGCGGATACCGAAGGTAACTGACTTTCCTACATATGGGGTCAGCATTTTCTTCTGCTCTGCAGTGACTTTGAGGCGGAAAGTACCTTCGTTTGCGTAGATATCATCACCGTCAGCTTCAATAGCAGTCTCGAGGAAGTTCATGGGAGGAGAACCGATGAATCCTGCAACAAACTTGTTCTGAGGATTGTTGTAGAGATCAAGCGGTCCACCAATCTGCTGAATGACACCAAACTTCATGACAACAATAACGTCAGCCATGGTAAGTGCTTCAACCTGGTCGTGGGTAACATAGATCATCGTAGCCTTGAGACGATTGTGCAGGGAGGAAATCTCTGCGCGCATCTGGACACGAAGCTTTGCGTCAAGGTTTGAAAGAGGTTCGTCGAACAAGAATACCTTTGGCTTACGGACGATAGCTCTTCCTACAGCAACACGCTGTCTCTGTCCACCAGAGAGAGCCTTCGGCTTTCTGTCAAGCAGTTCCTCAATCTCAAGGATTTTTGCTGCTTCACGAACACGCTGGTCAATCTCTTCCTTGGGGAACTTGCGGATCTTCAATCCGAAAGCCATGTTGTCATAGACAGTCATGTGAGGATAGAGTGCATAGTTCTGGAAAACCATTGCAATGTCTCTGTCCTTCGGGGGAACATCGTTTACGAGATTCCCATCAATGTAAAGCTCACCGCTGGTGATATCTTCCAAACCAGCGACCATGCGGAGCGTTGTGGATTTTCCACAACCTGAAGGTCCGACGAGAACGACAAACTGTCGGTCTTTGACTTCGATGTTGACATTGTCAACAGCCTTGACTCCACCATCATACACCTTAGAGATGTTTTTGAGTTGTACTGTGGCCATAGTGCCTCCAATTATTTTATCTAACAACAACTGTAACCCAGCTGAAGGGCGGTGTCAAACAAAAATTTGATGAAAATTTCTGGGAAATTAAAGTAACTATATATATAGAAAGAATAAAGATATATACTTGTTGTAAGAAAAACTATGCATTCATTCGCAGGTAGTTCTTCGCTTTTTTCTTTTTGGAAGAGCCGTTACTGATGCTGCCTTCTGGAGTACCTGTTCTACCAAGGCTCTATCCTCAATATCCAGGATGTACCATGCTTTTGCACCGTTGAAAGGCTCTTGCGAATCTGCATTGACCATCAAATGTTCAATACAGGGTAGCTTTTTTACATACACCGTATTGTCACAGACCAACAAGACTGGTTTTTCGTGTACGTACACCATATAATCCCCAAACATCTTTCTAGAGCGCGGGTTCCACGAATCGTCGATCTGATTACAGACAAACGCAATATATTCCTGTGTTGATGCCATGCCTCTCTGTCCCTTGTTTCTTACTCTATGTAAAGTTTGAGCTCATTTGTATAGTGAAGAAGCAGTCGGTAGATAATCTTAGGCCAAACTGCACGCAATCGCTCATCCTCCACAGTGATCGGTTCCAAGGTAATCTTCAAGTTCTCTGCACTGCATTGCATCATGGCCTTATTCCCAAAATGAATGGTCTGTCCCTCTATCTTTGGCTGTATTGCACACATCAGGGTCAACACAGGAGCAACACTCCCTTTGACTTGTTCCAGAATGCTGATACCTTGTTCCTTCTCATGGATGACCGTTCTTACATAGGACACTACTCCTGCTGCATCAGGATAACATGGAGTGAGTTCCAAGGAGATGCTCTTCGCTGTTTTTTCCCTGAGTAGAGCGTGGTACTTCTTTCCAGATTGCTGTTCATAGGGAGGAAAGTTGGTCACATTATGGAAGCAGGACCGCATGGTCCAGATGGAGTAACGATCCTTGCTGAAGGTTTGCTTGGTATAGGTTTCCACCCCTACATCAATAAGGACCGGGTGGCCGTCCTTGTAAAGGGTTATACTGCCGCTGTCGTTATGATTGTGGCTATCGTCATTTCCCCCAGCCTTTACTCCTAGAGCCATATGGGAGTCACGGCTGATCCAAATCCCAACGCTTGGATAGTAGTGGTCCTCCTGTGTTTCCAAAGATTGCATGCTGCTTGTATGCTCATCTGATCCGATCAGTTCCAGGAGTCTATAGGCAAGGTTTATCTCCTGTGGCAGGTCACGTTCCTCCTCCTCTCTTGATGCAGCGGAGGCAAGAGCAAAGGAAGCAAGCTTCTCATCGTTGCAATCCCTTGCAAAAAGATACTCCCTGATCGTGCATGGGCCAGATAATGCTGAGCAGTCAGCGAAGTTGAAGTAGTAGGGGCCTTGGGCGTGGATATGGCGAATGAAGGAAGCCATGTTCCTGATTTTTGGTTCTTTGTACAGTGCACTGAAGAGGGAATCTGTAACCGTATTGAGAATAGCAAGGGAGAGATATAGGCAAAGAGCAGCGTGGCGGTAGTATTGGGCCCCTTCACTGCAGCAGCCATCCTGCCCATAATCCTTGAGAAAACAGTCCAGGCTTACCAGTGCCTTGTTGGTGATCTGCTTGCGTATTCCATCATCGAGTGGTGTTAAGAATGCCGTAAGCAAAATATTTTGTGTGCACCAGGCTGTCCAGTTGTTCATTGGCTCATCACCGTCTCCCATCCACCAGAAGTGGCGTGTCAGATAGGGAGTGATGATTCGCTTATCCAGCTCTTTTTCAATTCTCTGAGAAATAATGGGTGTGACTTGGTCAAGATCGTGTTTCAAGAGTGCACAGACCAGTGCAAGCGTAGCTGCCGTCTCAGCACTGAAGAGGTCGATGATTGGGTTCTCTGCCATGGGTAGTGGCAGTTGTTCTGAATCGCGTATGTAGCTGTTGTGGGCAGGAAGACACCAACTACTCTCCTCTGCTATGGCCCACAGCAGATCAATGACTTGAAACAATGCAGCCTCATTCGGGGCAAGGCAGTAGGCGAGTGTAAGGGTTCCAAGCATTCTCCTGCGTGTAAAATAGTGTGACTCATACTCGCTTCTGTTCCCCGTCCTGTTGAAGGAAAGATAGAGGGATGCAGAAAGGTCGGGAATCCTTTGGCCCATCAGCTCGCTTGCATGGTGGAGTATGAGTCGGGCGATTGGTTTTTTCGCCATTGAGTCCCAGTACACCCGTTTACCCGCCATGGGAGCAATGCTGTATGGCATGAAGGAGTCTGGAAGGAGGTGTATATATTCACGCGTCATGGTTGCTCTCCGGTACGCATCAGGTGTTGCAAATACTGCCTCGGGCTGACCCCTTCCACTTTCTTGAACACCTTGCTGAAATAGAAGGAACTTTCGAAACCGAGCTTCTCTGCAATCTCATAGATCTTGTACTCCCCTTTGGCCATCATCCGCTTCGCAGCGTGTACCTTTTCCCTAGTGATATACTCGATGAAACTGTACTCGCTGTAACGGGAGAAGAGACTGCTGAGATAGTTCTGGCTGAACCCATAGAGGAGGGAAACCTCCCCGAGGCTGAGCCTCCTGGTAATGTTTTCCTGGATGTATTGTTGGATGTTGGATACGACTTTTGCCCGATAGTCCTGCTTTCTTGATTGGAGCAATCCTGACAATCCCTCTGCAAGCTGACGAAGGTAGGTGCTGCACTGGGGTGTGGAGTTGCAGCTGTAGATCTGTCGGTATCCACCATGTTCTTCCTGGAAAATCTGTTCTACCAGTTTCTGTCCATCCGGCAGCAAGCTGATCGCCATGAAGAGGATACTGCTGGTATTCTCTACTGCCTGGAGTGCAGAAATATTCTGCTTCTCCATTTGTAGAGCCACATCCTCCATGATCTGCGCAAGCTCCACTGCATCAAGTTCCTCAAATGCACGGGTAAGACGGCTGCGGTAGGGGTCCAAGCTGAATCGTTGCTCAATTTTACGCTCAGCAAAAATGATGGGCATCCTGGTACTTGTCTCATTGAGCAGTTGGCGCGCAGAGGAGAAGGAGTCACTGAGGTGGAACGGGTCATCCACCGGTAGGCCGACACAGCAGTGAAGATGCACGGAGAAGTAGCTGTAGATGACATGGATTGCTTTTTCAAGGACCTGACGGATAATCGACCGGTAGTGATCGGCTTGTTCCTCGTTGAGGCAGAATGTGATGGCAAGATGGTGGAGATCCAAACTGGTGATATGGCAAGTAAGATAGCGCGAGAGGGTCTCCTTGAGCATGCCGGTACTGCTGTAGTAGAGGTTTACCTCCCGCTCTTCTTCCTCACTCTCAATTGCCGCATAGCAAACCACATACTGTTTTTCATCGAGACAGAGACCAAGCTCCTGCTTCTGTGAATCAAAGGCTTGGCGGCTGAAGATCAAGCCATTGAAGAGACGAACAAAGAACTTGTCACGGAAAACGCCCATTGCTCCCCTGTCGTAGTGTGGATAGGGATGCTCACCTTGTTCCTTGATCTGGGTAAGGATGGAAAGTGCTTTCTGCAGGGATGCTGCAAGACTTTTCTCGGTGAGCTCCAGCTTTACCAAGTAGTCAACAGCTTGGTAGGATAAGGCTTCCTTGACATAGCTGAACTCCTCATAGCTGGTGAGGAGGATGAACAGTGGTATTCGTCCATACAGTTCCTTGCTCTCCTTGAGCACTTCCAAACCACTTTTTATCGGCATCTTGATGTCTGTGATGACCAGATCGGGATGCTCTTTCTCAATTGCCTCAAGCAGTTGTGCCCCATTGCGTACCACCGAGACAATCTCAACTCCGATTTCATGCCAGTTGAGCATGGATTGCAGGCCGACCAGCACCAATGGCTCATCATCGGCGATAATCAATTTGGTTGCCATGCAGTTCCTTCCTTTGTACGAAGCGGCAAGCGAATAATGGCCTTTGTGTAAACTCCTTTTTCACTCTCCAGGGACAGTCCATATGCTTTGCCAAACATATACTCTATACGCTTTGCCACATTTTTGATTCCAATCTCTGAGAACATGCCCTTGCTCGATACACTGTTTGCACCGAGAGCGGCCTCGATCATGGCCTGCTCCATGCCCACCCCGTCATCGATAATGGTGAGAACGAAGGCTTCCCTCTGTATCTGGGCAGTTAGGTTCACCGTACCGACTCCTCCTTTTGGCTCAATGCCGTGGAAGATGGAGTTCTCCACCAAGGGTTGCAAGGTGAACCGGGGGATGCCGATATTCAGATATTTGGGATCGATGGAAGAGGTGAGAACCAAGGTTCCCCCGTAGCGGTACTTCTGGATGAGGAAATAGTCGCCTAGCAGGTCCAGTTCATCACCGAGGGTAATGATTGGTTCATCAGCCTTGCTGACATTCTTCATCAGTCGGGAGAGGCTGGTTGTCATCTCAGCAATTCCCGTTGCCTTTTGCAGGGTAGCCATCCACTTGATGGAGTTCAACGTATTATAGAGGAAGTGTGGGTTTATCTGGCTTTGGAGCATACGGTACTCCAGTTCCTGTTTCTTCTTTTCATCGGCAACACGACGTTCAAGCAACACATCCACTCTTCCGGCAAGTTCGTTTATTCCTCTGCCGATGTCCCCCAGTTCATCCTGCCACTCAATACTGGGGTCGCTGGAAAAGTCACTATGGGCTATTGCCTTCATCCGCTCCTGGATCTTGGCAATTGGGCGATTGAAGAGTCGGTTCAGGAGCAACGCCAGGAGGATGCCGAAGAGCAGTACGGCGATGAGGATGATGATAAGCATCGAGATGTAGGTGGTTCGCTCAAAACGTACCTTGTTTGAGGGAAGACTCTGGCTCAAGGTAATGTCCTGGAAGCCGGTAGGGCAGGTAACCAGGAGTTGCGGGGTTCCTTCCATGACTACCCTGGCTACCTGTGTCTCCTCTCCATCTGTCTTTGCCTCAAACACCTCCCTCTTTGGCGTATCGATGAGATGGAATACATTGTCTTTCAGTTGATAGAAGTACTCTCCAATACCTAAATACAGGGTTGCCCCTTCAGGAAGGGTATAGTCGCCGACCAAGTCGAGTATCAATTCTGCGCTCACGGCCAGGTAGAGCTGACCGGTCACTTCTGGGGAGGATGAGCGATTAAGGACTCTCCTGATCGGCAGTACCTGGGCTTCCTGACGAAGGAATGGGTCTTTCCAGATAGGGTTCCATCCACCATTTTGTCTAAAGGAAGGGGGAAGAACCATTGAGACATTGCTTGCATTTACCGGCATGCTGTCACTCATCCACAGACCAGTATGGATCAACTTTGTGTGCTCGATGTCAGTGATGATGATCCTGCTCACATAGGCTTGGGCAAGATTGTTCATCACCTCCTCCTTTACTCGTTCGTAGGTTTCCAGGGCTATGGCGTTGCCCTCGGTTTCCAGGTAGGAGGCAACGATAGCATTGGTGGTGCACCATCGTATGAGAGAGTCTATGGCAACCATGTTCTCCCTTGCCTTGGCTCCTATGAACTGGAGGTTGAACTCTGTGGAGGAGATCTGGCTTTCCAGGGCGAAGGAACGGAAGAGCATGAAGCTGAAAGTCGCCACGAGGATTGCTATAACGAGGGTGAAGGTTATGGTGATTGCCGTAATCTTTCCCTTCAAACTCTTCAGCAACATAGATCCCTCCCACACAAGAGTATGGGGTACGCTCCACACTGCACGCAACCAGAAACAGGGTATTGCAGGAAATGTTCGGAAAAAATTGCAGGTTTGAGGAAAAAAATACAGCTTTTTCCCTAGCTACGGAAGAAAGTAAAGCTTTTACACAATGAATTACATGGTATTGTACCAGAATGGGCCATACGCTAATACTGAGAGGAAAGAATTCCTCTGTGTTATGAACCGTAAGGAGGTTTATCCATGAAAAAAGTACTGACGATTTTGCTTGTACTCGCTCTGGTAACTGGTTTCCTGTTTGCAAACGGGACCAAGGAAGCTGCCCAGGAGGAGGGCGGGGTAACCACGCTGAAGTGGGCATTGTGGGATATCGCTTCCACTACCTACTATGAACCCCTGATCACTGCCTATGAGGCTGCAAACCCTGAGGTGAAGATTGAGATGCTTGACCTTGGTTCAGCAGATTTCATGACCATGTTGCAGACCCAGCTCTCAGGTGGCGACTCCTCGATCGATATTGTCACCATCAAGGACATTCCTGGTTACAACAACCTGGTAAAGCGCAACCTGCTGATGGACCTGAATCCAAAGATTTCCAGCGAAGGGATCGATCTTTCACTCTATGGTGGTACCACCGACCAGATTTCCGTTGACGGAAAGCTCTATGGTATCCCATTCCGCAGTGATTTCTGGATTGTCTACTACAATAAGGAACTCTTTGACAAGGCAGGTGTTTCCTACCCAACCAACGATATGACCTTCTCTGAGTATGATGCCCTGGCCCGCAAGATGACCAGTGGCCTTGGTGCAAACAAGGTCTATGGGGCTCACTACCACACCTGGCGCTCTGCGGTCCAGCTGTTCGGAATTCTTGATGGAAAGAATACCATCGTCGATGGCAAGTATGACTTCCTCAAGCCCTACTATGAGATGGTTCTCAACCAGCAGAAGGATGGCATTGTACAGGACTATGCAACCTTGAAGACCTCTTCCACCCACTATAGTGGTGTCTTCTACAACAACAGCGTTGCTATGATGAACATGGGTTCCTGGTTTATCGCTACCTTGATCGACCAGATTGCCCAAGGCAATACCGAATGCTCCCAGTGGGGCTTGGTGAAGTATCCCCATGCAGAGGGGGTTACCCCAGGTACGACACTTGGAACCATCACCAGTATTGGGGTAAGCAACGCCAGCAAGAAGAAAGACGCTGCGTTTGATTTTGTAAAGTTTGTGACCGGTCCTGAGGGCGCTCAGATTATTGCAAAGACAGGCACCATTCCTGCCATTACTGATGAGAGCGTCATCGAGATTATCGCCAGCAAGCCTGGATTCCCCACTGACCAGGGAACCCGTGACGCGCTGCAGGTTTACAAGACCTATCTTGAGATGCCTCTGCATGAGAAGTCTGCAGAGATCGAGGTTGTGTTGAACCAGGTGCATGATGAGATCATGACCAACAACATCAGCATCGATGGTGGCATCAAGAAGATGAATGAACAAATCCAGAAGATTCTGGAAAAATAGTTCTCCTTTTTTCGGTACAGGGGATACACGTCCCCTGTACCACACTTCTGATTCGAGGAAGGTTTCATGCCCTCTAGAAAAGCAACACTTAAGAAACAGTTGGTGGCCTATAGTTTCATAGCCCCAAACTTCATCGGGTTTGCCGTGTTTACCATGGTACCCATCATGTTTGCCTTTGCTCTTGCCTTCCTGCATTGGGATGGGTCAAATCCCATCACTTGGGCTGGCTTGGGCAATTTTACCGACCTGTTTGACGATGACCAGTTCAAGGCTGCATTGAAGAATACCATCGTCTATACAGCGGGAACGGTCCCCCTTACCTTGGTTGCAAGCCTCTTTCTTGCCGTTATTCTCAACCAGGGATTCAAGGCAAGGAATTTTTTCAGGACCGTCAGCTTCTTTCCCTATGTAGCTTCCCTGGTGGCAGTGGCAGCAGTGTGGAATATGATCTTCAATCCCTCCAAGGGACCGGTGAACATGTTCCTTTACAAGCTTGGTTTTACTTCTGTGCCAGGATGGGCGGCCGACAAGGACTGGGCAATGATCACCATCATCTTCTTCAGTGTCTGGAAGTACATGGGGTACTATATGATCATCTACCTTGCTGGCTTGCAAGGGATAAACCCGGAACTGTATGAGGCAGCAAGCCTCGATGGGACCAATGCATGGCAGCGGTTCCGCTATGTTACCGTTCCCCAGCTAAGCGGGGTAACGTTCTTTGTCTTGGTTATGCTTACCATCCAGTGTTTCAAGGTCTATGACATTGTCTACATGGTTACCCAAGGGGGACCTGGAACTGCAACCTTGGTACTGGTCTACGATATTTACAACAAGGCATTCATTAGTTGGAATCTTGGCTCTGCAAGTGCGGTTGCCATGGTGCTCTTTGCTCTGGTTCTCACGGTCACGTTGGTGCAATTCAACGGTGAGAAGCGGATGCACTAGGAGGGAATCATGCAAGTACGTACCAAAAATGGATATGCTGCCAAGATACTCGTGTATGCACTTCTGATTTTCTCGGCACTGGTGATGCTGCTTCCCTTTGCCTGGATGATCAGCGCATCGTTGAAGCTCGACAAGGATGTATTTACCTTTCCCATCCAGTGGATCCCTTCTGAACCTCGGTGGGAAAACTATGCCGAAATATGGACTACCATACCGTTGGGTTTGTTTATCAAGAACACTGCCAAATTGACAGTCATCGTAACGTTCCTGCAGCTTTTGACCTCTTCTTTTGCTGCTTATGCGTTTGCAAAATTACAGTTCAAGGGAAGAAACCTGCTCTTTCTTGGCTATGTGGCAACGATTGCCATGCCGTGGCATGTATATATGGTGCCTCAGTTCATCATGATGCGTTCCTTTGGCCTGAACAATACACACTTGTCCATTATATTTCTGCAGGCATTCAGTGCCTTTGGGGTATTCTTGATGAAACAGTTCTACATGAGTGTTCCCGATGAACTCTGTGAGGCAGCAAGAATCGATGGGATGAGTGAGTACAGCATCTGGGCAAAAATCATGCTTCCCCTGTCAAAACCCGCACTCTCAACACTCACGATCTTTACGTTCGTGAATACTTGGAATGACTTCCTCGGTCCCTTGCTCTACCTTACCAGGACCGAGCTGAAGACCATCCAGATTGGACTCAGGATGTTCATAAGTCAATACTCAAGTGAGTATGGACTGATAATGGCGGCAAGTGTTGTCGCCTTGGTTCCAGTGCTCATCGTTTTCCTTGCACTGCAGAAATTCTTTGTGCAGGGTGTAGCGACCGCTGGTCTGAAGGGGTAGTGGTATGCAAGAGATTACCCATGGTACTGTTTTAAAAGCATTGGATGAAGCTTCCCAGCAGGTACGGAGGAACCTTCCTTTTTTTACCTATCGCTGTCAGAATCACTCATCTGTGCACAATTTCTATCCTTCCTGTGAGAATGATCAATGGACGTGTGGCTTTTGGCCAGGGGAGGTTTGCTTGGCCTGGGAACATACCCACGATCCCATCTTTCTGCACGCTGCGAGTATTCTTGCTGAGAGTTTTCTCTACCGCATCGAGCACAAGATATCTGTGGATCATCATGATATGGGTTTTCTTTATACTCCCAGTTGTGTCTCCCTTTCTAAGTTGGATGGAAATGAGCGAGCAAAGAGGGCAGCCTTGCTTGCTGCAGACCAATTGTTGAGTCGCTTCCAGGAGAAGGGAGGCTTTCTCCAGGCATGGGGAGCAATGGACGAGAAGGAGAACTACCGCTTTATCATCGACTGTCTGATGAATCTCCCCCTGCTCTACTGGGCGAGTGAGAAGACGCATGATGTACACTATAAAGAGATTGCTCTCCGTCATACAGAAACCTGTCTTGCCTACTCCTTTCGATCTGATGGCTCTACATTCCACACGTTCTTCATGGATCCTGAGACCGGTGGCCCTTTCAGGGGGGAGACCTGCCAGGGCTTTCGTGCTGACTCCTTCTGGGCAAGAGGCCAGGCTTGGGCGATCTATGGGCTGGCGTTAAGTTATCGGTATACTGGTGATGAGCGCATCAGAAATCAGTTCGAAAAGAGCGCAACCTTTTTTCTCTCTCGTCTTCCCGAGGATATGGTTCCCTACTGGGACCTCATCTTCACCGAAGGCGATGAACCACGAGACTCCTCCAGTGCATCCATTGCAGCCTGTGGTTTCTTGGAGATGGCTGCTCTTGTAGAGGGACCTGAGGCCACTCGCTATCGCTCTGTTGCAAGGCAGTTGATCGGGAGTCTTTATGCATCGTACCGGGTGAGCGATCCATCGCTTTCCAATGGTCTGGTTCTCCATGGCACCTACTCAAAGAAGAGTCCTTTCAATACATGTACCCCTGAAGGGGTTGATGAATGTGTCTCTTGGGGTGATTATTTCTACATGGAAGCGCTGATGCGGCTCAAGGGAACATGGGTTTCCTACTGGTAGGGGGAGTACATGAGACGAGAGGAGTTTTTCTCGAGATGGAGGATCTGCTTTCTGGATGATCCAAAGCAGGTTGCCTCCTATGTGTGGGAGTATGAAAAACAACAGGCTGAGGCAGTCCTTGCTACGGCCGACCAAGTGGTAAGGCAATCCTTCATCTTCGACCAACGGTGGGATATGGAACGAACCAGTGAACCGGTAATCTTTCCTGGCTCCATTGACTGGTTGCACCAGATGGGAGATGACATTGAGTGGGTTTATGCATTCAACCGGATGCGGTTCTGGATCAGCTTGGGGCAGGCATATGCCTTGACTGGTGATGAGACCTACGCCCAGTGCTTTGCTTCCCAGCTCAGTGACTGGGTAGCACGTGTGAAACGAACAGACCCTGCATCCCAGAAGGCTTGGAGGTCGATCGAGGCAGGTCTTCGTATGGAGTACTGGATCAAGGCGATGCAGTACTTCAAGGAAAGTCCCGCTATCACTCCAAAGATTATCGACATATTCCTGGCTTCTGTGAAGGATCATGCTGAGTTCCTCTACTCAATTTGGGATAGTTACCACCTTATGAGCAACTGGGGAGTTCTGGAGAACCATGGTTTGTTTCTTGCTTCCCTTGCTCTTGAGGCGGGTGAGGAGAGTGAACGGTATCTCAGGGAAGCGGTGAGAAGGCTTGCACAAGAGATTGAAATCCAAGTGTATGATGATGGGGTTCAATGGGAGCAGTCACCCATGTACCACAACGAGGTGTTGCACTGTTATCTTGATGTCGTGCTTTTGGCAAGACGTTTGCAACTTCCCATTCCAGAGGTGATCAAAGAGAAGACCCATCTCATGAGCCTCGCTTCCCTTGCGTGGCAGAAGCCGGACGGAACTGAGCCCTGTATGGGGGACAGTGATGCAATCGACCAGAGGGATCTCATTACCAAGGCGGCCTATCTCTACCAGGATGGTATTCTAAAGAAGGGAGGCTACCCCCATTTGGAATTTGATACCATCTGGGACCTTGGATTTTCAGCGGTGAAATGCTATGACCGTTTGGCCAGTACCAGTTCAGAACAACGGCTCTTTGTATTGGGGGAGAGTGGAAACGCAATCTACAAGGAAGGGGGAACCTACCTCCGATTCCACTGTGGGACACTGGGAGCAGGGCACGGGCATAGTGACAAGCTCCATTTCGATTTCTATGCAAATGGGGAGGACTTGTTGGTCGACGGGGGGCGGTACACCTATGTACCGAAGTCTGAGCGCTATGAGTTCAAGGACAGTACTGCACACAATACCACAACGGTGGACCAGAAGAATTTCACTGTCTGCAAGGATAGCTGGGAGTGTTCAAAGCTGAGCGCTCCCTTGGCGTTTCGCTCTCGAGAGAAGGGTGGATTCATCGTCTTCCAAGGTGCTCACCAAGGGTATCTGGATATCGGGGTGCTTCCAAAGAGAACGCTCTTGGTCCTGGATAATGACCTATTCTTAATCTGTGATGCATTTTATTCCCAGGAACATCACCGCTACCAGAGCTATCTGCATTGTGGGGATGCGGGGAAGGCTCGTCTTGAAGAGCATGGATTGGTCTACCAGGGTATGCATACAACGATGCATATCCACACCCTCTCCAGCCATGGGGTCACCCAGTATGTCAAGGCAACGAGGCTTTCACGCCACTACAATGAGCTGACGAACAACAAGACCTTGGTCAGTGAGGTTGAAGCGGATGGATTTGCTTCCCTCTTTACCCTGATATCCTTGCATGAGGATGCTTCTCTCAAAAAGGAGCGCGTGCTCTCCAACTTCAAAAAGACAAGGTTTCCTGATTCCCAGATAGAGGCGGTCACCATCAAGAAAGGTGATGCTGCCTATACTGTGGTAGTCAGTCACCAGGAGTGGGCGACCCCTACCGATACATTCAATGCCGGAGGTTGCACAGGATTTGGGGCCTTGGTGGTATTTGACCGTGGAAAGGATGAGACAGAGATAGGGACGCGTTTGTTTGGATAGATGCACAATCTTCACAGATACATGTTTACAACGGTTCCCTATTTTGCTATTATCCAATGACAGACGCGCCAGTAGCACAATGGTTAGTGCTCGTGCTTCCCAAGCATGAGACGAGGGTTCGATTCCCTTCTGGCGCTCTCAGCCCCTTTGGTCATGCGACTGAGGGGGTTTTGCTTTCCTGTGAAGGTTTTTACGATTTTCTCGGTTCAATCACTTTTTCTGTGGGATTGGATAGAGCTGTCACAAAGTATAGAAAATCGAGAACTTCAGAGGATCTGAAGATGATTGCATAAAGAAGGGCCGTCCCTATAATGTTTAGTTACCACACTC
>JBFWKK010000007.1:0-51809 GCA_050252715.1 Sphaerochaeta sp.
AGTATGTCAGTGACATCCTCACCTACTCAAAGACAGCTAGTGATGTTATCAAGGAACTCTCCATCTACAGCAGGAGAGAGGAGGTCAAGGAGACCCAAGAGGTGGAGTTGATCAGAGTACTCGAGTTCTCGCTCCGCCTCGCCCAGAGAGGCATCGACTCCCAAAATATAGAGATCAAGCGGAACTACCACGCGCTTCCCTTTATCCAGGCAAACGAAGGAGAGCTCCAGCAACTCTTCCTCAATCTTATTGTAAATGCATTCCAGGCAATGGAAGGGAAAGGTACTCTAACCCTTACCTGCTTTGAGAAAGATGACTTTGTGCAAGTCAAGATAGCCGATAGCGGATGTGGAATTCCCGAACACCATATGAGCCAGATTTTTACCCCGTTCTTCACCACAAAGGCACCGGGGAAGGGTACTGGCCTCGGTTTGGCAAACTGTTACAGTATTGTGGACAAGATGCGCGGCCGTATCAGGGTACGCAGTGAGGTCCGTAGGGGTTCTGAGTTCACGACCATCTTTCCCCTCAATGAGGAGAGCAAGGAAATCATCAAGTTCTCCTTGGTTGAGGACCACCATGGGATGAATGATGTCTTCTTTATCCAAAGGAAGGTGTTGGTAGGGGAGAAAGGCTATATTGAGGAGTCAATCCACCGTAAGGTGGACGAGAAGGCAATGCATATTCTTGCCTTCAAGGGCCTGCAACCGGTCGGTACCGTCTCTCTGATGACCAGCGAACACTTCTGGCCTCTGCCGATCTCCAAGTATTTCGATATTGAGCCAGTCTTGAAGACCAAGAGGTGTGCTGAGATCATCCGCTTGGCAGTGTTGCCTGAGATGCGCAATACCTCTGCCTCCATTGGTCTTATCATCCTTGTCTTCTTGCTTGCTCGTGCCGTCGGTGTAGAGGAGTTGATCATTGACGTCTTTGCCGATGACACCAAGACCAAGAAACTCTACAAGAAGTTTGGGTTTGTCGAGGTGGGAACCTACAACTCCCCCTCAGAGGTGACGGTGCTTGTCCTGCAAAATAAGTCAACCTTGGAGGAGGATAAGTCCCAACTGCGACATTTCGTCAAACCACTGTTCCAACGCTTACGACCTCTATTCAACCTCGGTCCTTATACCAAATTAGTACATGAGGAGATGGACAGGATTCTCAGCAGTGATGCAGAGCAAGATGCTGAGGAGAAGATCGGTTGATTGCATCTCAGGTGCTGGATCGTTGAATAAGAGAGACCGGAAGGATGGTTCTGTTCCGGTGGGTTTCTTTCTCCCAAGTGGTTATGATCTGGATAGCGAGCTCAGCAAGAGCCTCGATCGGTTGGTGAATGGTTGAGAGCGCTGGGCTGAGCAGACGAGCGAGATCGACATCGTCAAACCCGATGACCTTGACATCCTCTGGGACACAGAGGCCCCGCTTATGGCAGATCTGTATGACTTGTGCAGCAATGACGTCGCTGGAGGCAAATACCCCGTCACTTGCAGGATTATCGGTGAAGAGGGTATCGATCAAGTCAGCATAGTCGAGGTGATTGAATTGACGCTTGCTTGCCTGTACTACCCGGTAGGGGATTCCTCGTGATTCACAGACTTTGGTGAATCCGGTTACCCGCTCCTCGCTGGAGCGTCCACCGTGTATCATGACAAGGTTTTTACAGCCGCGATCAAGTAGATGTTCAGCAGCAAGACGACCTCCCATCTCGTTGTCGCACAGAATTGCCGGTACTGACGGGCTGATCGAGCGCTCCAAGGTTACCACTGGTAGATTCACCAAGGAGCTTACAGAGCTCCTGCTTTGCGTGCAGAGGATGATTCCGGCAACCTTGTTCGCCTTGAGCATGTCGATGTATTCACCTTCCTTGTCTGCATTGCGTTGAGCGTTGCAAACCAAGAGTTTCAAACCGATGAGGGATGCGTATTTCTCCAGTGCATTGATCACCTCGCTGTAGTAGGGGTGCATGAGGGAGGGGACTATGACCCCGAGCAGTGTGGTCTGCCTCTGGGCCAAAGAACGAGCTACCTCATTGGGGTGGTAGTCGAGCTTCTGCATTGCCTGATGCACTTTTCCCTTGGTCTTCTCACTCAGGTATCCCCGATTGTTCAACACCCTGGAGACGGTGGTAACCGTGACCCCTGCTTCTTGGGCTACATCCTTGATCGTGGGCATCTTAGAGCCTCATCAGGGTGTGGTCCCCTTCCTCAATGGTGAAGGAGTAGCTCTCAAAATCGGCGGTAAGGGTAATGCTTCTCCCTCGATGTTCCCAGGTTATGATGATGTGTCCATCATCGCTGGGGTCTTCCATGTGAAAGAGTCCATCAAAAGCTGGATGACTTGAGCGCAGTTCCATCAACAAGCGAAGTGCAACCACCACAGGGCGTTCCACCTCTGCGTCAACCTCCTCCCTGCTGTAGTAGTGACGGTTGATGTTTCTTCCTTCCTTTGTCTCCTCGAGCAGTTCCAGGTCATTTTTCCCTGCAAGCATTCCCACATAGTAGATCTGGGGAATGCCAGGGCTGAAGAACTGGACTGCCCTTGCGAGCAGATATGCTCGGTCATCTTCTCCGAGAGCTGAGTAGTAGGTGCAGTTGATCTGGTAGATGTCCAGGTTATTGTAGGTTTCGCTGTTGTAGATGCGCTTCACATTTGCACCGTGTGCGTAGAGGTGCTCCTTGGTTGCCTCAATCTCCTCATCCGGGAGCAGACCGTAGACATCAACCACTCCAATGCCATCATGGGTGTCGAGGGTGGTGTACTGATTGCGTGGACAGATGGTGAACCAGTTCTTCAGATACTGTGTCTGGTGGAAGTAGAGGGCATGGAGCATGAGCATTGGCAGGGCAAAGTCATAGACGGGGTAACTGTTGCCCCCAAGTTTGAGTTGGATAGAGTAGTGCTCATGAATTTCAGGCAATACGTCTGATCCATATCCTTCAACAATACTGCGGCATTTTGCCAGGAGCTGCCATGTCTCAGGTTCCACGAAGAAGCAGTCACTGTCCTTCTTCTTGATTGCATAGGCAAAGGCATCCAAGCGGATGATTTTCGCCCCATGCTTTGCAAGGCGGGCAAGGTTGGCCTCCATGAAGGAGAGACCCAACTCTGTCTGTACATTAAGATCGATCTGTTCATCACTGAATGTGCACCAGAGTTTCTTTGTTTCTCCATTGGCAAAGGTTACGGTAGTGTAGGGGTCCTTGGGTTTCCGTTTGTAGATCTTCTGGATCTGCTCTTCTGTTGGATCTCCTCCCCAGAATGCTTCATAGTCAATGAAGTTGTCCTTGCTTGGAGATTCAGGGCCTTCCTCCAGGTACTCCTGTAATAGAGGGCTTTTTGCAGAGATGTGGTTGATCATATAGTCGAATACCAGATCATAGGAGGCAGCAAGGTTGTCGATATCCTTCCAGGAGCCGAAGGCAGGGTCGACCTCATCATAGGAGTATGGAGCAAAACCACGGTCCCCTGATGAGGGGAAGAAGGGCAGAATATGCAAGGATGCGAGAGCCTTGCTGAAATGTTTGGTGAGTATTGTCTCCAACTCACGAAGATTCTTCCCCAGTGAATCGGGATAGGTGATGAGCATGACACCGTTTTTCATAGCTTCCTCCCAGCAGTAATCGCCTCCACTATGCTGTACGGTTTTCTATATGTCAAGCGGTTGACATATAATTGCATCGGCATTTTTCATTCTCTGCAATGGTAGGGCAAGATTCCTTGTATCGCAGGGCTTGGGATATATGCAAACGGGTTTGTTCCATCAGTTGCGCTTGGTTGCTCGTGCGGTTCTGCAGATGTGTTTGGGACGTTAAACGCAACAAAAGGGACCAAAAAGGTCCCTCTTGTGGATATGTGCAACTGTAAACTAGTAACGGTATGAATTGCGCTGTTCGTTTCTGGGGCGTGCAATGGCCTCATTCACTCTCAGGTTGCGACCGTCAACATCCTGTCCATCGAGCTGGGAGATTGCTGCAATAGCTGCATCATCCTGGTCCATCTCAACAAAGGCAAAACCCTTGGGACGATTGGTGTCACGATCGACAATGATACGTGCACTCAAAACGTCACCGAATTGTGCGAACAGGGAGTACAAAGACTCTTCTGATGTTTGATAGCTCATGTTTCCGACATAAATTTTTTTTGCCATGATAGGTTCCTTTGCAGACTATCTGTCTGCTCTCTGTGGGTTTTTATGAATTTGGGAATAGTTCGTCCGGAGACCCGTCAGATAGCATGATAGTTCAGGACCAAGGCTTCAAAGATAGGATTGGGAACAGAAAGATACACAAATACGTAAGTTACCTTACCGTAGAGGTTTTCCCAGAACATGTCAATGTGCAGACCGATAATTCGTCATCTTTCAATTATTGCAGTCATTGCTTGCAGGTGCTGCCAGCCAACATGGGCATCTCCATTTTCTATGGAATGGATAAGGGATACCACCCGGTCATTGACCGGGGTAGGGATAGCGACCTTTCTCCCCTGTTCACTGATTACGCCGTTGATTGCATCCACCTCACAGGGTTTCCCCTTTTCGATATCTTGGAGCATGCTGGGTTTCAAGGTTCGATGCTTGCGTATTGCAAAAGGGATTAGAGAGAAGCTGATCCACTGTTTGAAGGGAGTATGGTAATCAAAAAGACTTCGAATCACTTTTCCTTGAACCGGTTCCAGGGTAATGGATGATGCTTCTGCTACATCAATACACTCCTTGATGATCAATTGGGCAATTCTTCGTGCCTTCTTGTTTGCAGCCACATCCCCAAATGTACAACCAAGGAGTGTTGCAGTACCACTGAAGGATGCATTGATCAGGAGTTTTGACCAGCGTGCTCCCATGAAATTCTTTTCAATGGTAACCGATCCCATTACTGAAAGTATGGAGGAGATACGTGCAAGCCAGGATTCTTCTCCAGGTACAGGCAATCCCAGGTTGAATGAGAAGGTACTCTCATCACTGGTCAGTTGTACAACACCAGGAGCAACCAAGGTGGCACCCCAACCGATCGTACAACCTGAGACCCGATTCTCTCCCAGAATCTCCATCAAGTGTGGTTCAGGTATGCCGTTTTGCATGGTACAGAGCATTCCATCTTCAGCAAGAAAGGGTTTCAGAAATTGGGCAACTTGTTCATTTTCGAGTTGTTTGGTGAGCAGGAAGATAAGATCATACGTCCCATGTATGGATTCTGGGACCATGGCAGCAACAGGAATGGTAGCAGAACGTTTTCCAATAATCGTTGCCCCCTTCTTTTGAAGTGCCCAAATATGTTCCCTGTTTCGGCTGATCAGGTCTACTGCTATTCCTCCTTCACTGAGATAGGCCCCCAGTATGGTTCCCAGTGATCCTGCTCCAAAGATGGCAATGCGCATTGTGGATTCTCCTTGTTTATATATATCAGATTACAGCTTATGTAGGTGGAAGTGCCAGCATATCTGGTATGTGTGATGCTGGTTTTGTATGCTTTAGGTGTACATGCAGAGCATATTGTAGCATTCAGATATACAGAACAAGAAAACGGGATTACCAGATGGCAATCCCGTTTATCCTGAGGTAAAGAATTTCTAGTTCTTTTTCTTCTCTGCAATACGCTTCTTCTGTGTTTTCTCAATAGCATCGACAATATGCTCATAGCCAGTGCACCTGCAGAGGTTGCCAGCTACTTGCTTGCGGATCTCCTCTCTGGTCGAGGGAGTATCTTTGTTGATGATGGGAATGGAAGACATGATGAAACCCGGGGTGCAGAAACCACACTGTACAGCACCTTCATCAATGAATGCCTGCTGGATGTCGCTGATCTTCCCCTTGGTATCACTCAATCCTTCAAGGGTCAGGATATCCTTCCCCTCTGCCCAAATTGCCATATAGATGCAAGAGTTGAATGGTTTGCCATTGATCAAAACGGTACAAGCCCCGCACTCTCCCACATCACAGCCATGCTTGATACTGTCCAAGCCTGCATTTCCACGAAGCATATCGGAGAGAGAAGAGCGAATATCTACGGTAAATGTTCTCTGTTTTCCATTGACCGTGCAGGTAATATCCCTATTAGCCATTGATTGTTCCTCCTGCTTTTTCAATTGCAGCCTTGGTTGCCCTTCTGGCAAGTTCCTTTACCAGCTGCAGTCTGAATTCCTTGCTTGCTCTCCAACTGGTACGTGGAGTGACATCAGCAAGTGCCCCTTCGGCAACCGCCTCCAAGAGGGCTGCATCAAGTGTTTGTCCTTGAGCACTATCCTCTGCATGTTTGGAGCGGATGGGAACCGGAGCTGCAACACCAAAGGCGATACGCAGCCTTTCAATTGCATCCTTGTTCTTGTTCAGAGTCACATTGACCGAACAACCCAAGGTTGCAATATCCATGGCCTTTCGCATAGCGTATTTGATGTAGTGGCCGTAGGTATTCTCATAACTCGCTTTGGGGATTCTGATACCCGTCATGATCTCGCCTGGGCGAAGGTCTACCTTGCCCGGTCCGAGATTGAACTCAGCATAGGGGAGGATGCGAATCCCATCCAGACTGGTAAGCTCCAGGACTGCATCGTAGGCCTTGAGGGTAGTAGCTGAGTCAGCACTGGTTACCCCGTTGCAGATATTTCCGCCGATGGTACCGATGTTCCTGATCTGGGGACCACCGATCTGGTCGACAGCCTCACCAAGTACGGGAACATGTTCCTTGATAACCGGATGCATGGAGACATCGGTAAAGCTGGTTAGGGGACGGATCAGGATGGATCCATCCTCTTCCAGGCAGATGCCTCTCAGTTCATCAAGCATATAGATGTTGATGAGGTCACAACCGGCAAGTTTCCCTTCGCGGATCTTGATCAAGATATCGCTGCCTCCGGCGAGGATAAGAGCTTCAGGATGCTCCTTCTTCAACCGCAAAGCCTCCTCTACAGAGGTTGGTTCATAGAGTTTGTTAAAGTTATACATGCGCTCCTTCCTTTATTTGATCAGTCCTGCATCGGTGAATGCACCAAAGAGACGCTGCGGGTGAAGTGGAATTGCATTCACAGCAACACCGGTTGCGTTGAGTACTGCATTACGGATTGCAGGTGCGACGGGAATCGTAGGAGGTTCACCGAGGCTCTTATTTCCATATGGCCCGGTTGGGTCGTAGGGTTCTACAAAATCAGCATGGAGCTCAGGGGTATCAAGAGCTGTCATCAACTTGTAGTCGAGCAGGTTGTCGTTCAGCATACGTCCTGTTTTTGGATCGAACAAATGCCGCTCATAAAGCCCATAGCCAAGACCCATACTCATACCGCCGTGCACCTGACCACGAGCGGTCTGGTGGTTGATGATGGTACCTGAGTCATGGACATTGATGATATCCAGGACCTTTACCTGGCACATCGGGATGTCCACCTCAACTTCCGCAAAGCAGACACCAAATGAGTAGGTGTTGTCAGAGCAGTGGTGAGTCTCCTCGGCTGCAATATGCTGTGAGTTGGTCAAGCTGTAGCAGGACTCAATGGCAACATCTGCTACCGAGAGTAATCGTTCATCCTTATTGGTATGTACAATGTAGTTATCCTTGATATCCAGATCCCAAGGATCACACTTCAACATGAAACCGGCAAACTCGAGCAGTTTCTTCCTGAATGACTCGGCGGTCTTCTTGAGTGCAAGACCGGAAACATAGGTCTGACGGCTTGCATAGGCTCCCGTGTCATAGGGGGTGATGTCAGTATCCTGCTTGCTGATCATATGGATCTTGTCCACAGTTACACCGATGGTCTCTGCGGCCATCATGGCAAATACCGTGTCAGCACCCTGACCAATTTCGGTAGCTCCCATCTGTACCTGCAACGAACCATCCTGGTTGAGTACCATGCGAACTGCAGAGGTCTCCAGACTGATCGGGTAGACGCCGGTCTTGTAGCAGAAGATTGCCATGCCGACACCTCTTCTGATAGGGCCACTCTGACTCTCATACTCCTTGCGTTTCTTGGAGTAGGAGAGGTACTTCTCGCCCTTATCAATACACTCGGATAAACCAGTGGAGTGGCAGGTAATAGTGGTAACCGGATCCACAAAACCGAGCTTCATCATATTCTGCTTGCGGATCTTGATCGGATCGAACCCTGTCTTTGCAACAATATCGTCCACATGGGCCTCGAGGGCAAACCCAATCTGGGGAATACCGTAGGCACGCATTGCACCACCGGTTGCCATATTGGTGTAGACCGTATAGGCCTCTCCTTTGATAGCCCCTACAGGGTACATCATTCTGAATCCGTTCACCGCATTGGCAACCAATGCATGGGCATGGCTTGCATACGCTCCCTGGTTGGAGTACGCCTCAATGCTTCTTGCAGCAAAAGAGCCATCTTTGCGAACATAGCTCTCGATATGGAACTTCATCGCGTGTCTTGTCCTGGTACAAGCGAAGGTCTCTTCTCTTGTATAGGCCAAAATGACAGGTCTGCCACCAACGCGGGTGGTCAAGTAGGCATTCAATGGCTCGGTCAAAGCATCCTGCTTATTGCCGAATCCTCCACCGATGTAAGGCTTTATAAGTCTGATCTTTCCAAACCCTACACCCAAAGCCTGAGAGCAAACACGACGTACAATGTGGGGGATCTGGGTGGAGCTTACCACCACAATTTTCCCATCTTCCATGTATGCGAATGAGTTTGCCGGTTCAATGTGGCAGTGGGTAACGATGGGGGTTTCGTAGTCTCCGACTACCTTGATGAGTCCTTTCTCCTTGATCGCTTCATCAAAGGAACCCACTTCATAGGAGGAGTGGACCACAACATTGTTGGGTTTCTCCTCATGAATAACAGTTGCTCCTTCCTGCATCGCATCTTCGATGGAGAGGATGGGAGTAAACTCCTCGTAGGTTACCTTGATCTTCCTTACTGCTTCTTCAGCAGCAATTTCATTTTCAGCAATGACTGCTGCGATATCATCCGCATAACAGCGAACCCGTGCATTGAGCAACTTCCGGTCTGCGATATCCTGATGTTTGGGATCGGTCGACCAAGGGTGCCCTGCAGTTGGGAACTGAATGTCGGGGACGTCGAAACAGGTGACGATGTCTACAACCCCTTCAACCTTCCAAGCTTCAGAGAGATCGAACTCTTTGACCCAACCATTGGCAATAGTACTGTGCAGCACTTTTGCATGAAGGGCATGGGGAGAGACCAGGTCGGGGGTATATTTTGCTTTTCCCGTCACTTTGTCGTATGCATCGACTCTGTTCAGGGGCTTTCCTATGATATTCATGGATTTCCTCCTTGTATCCACAACAACCCTGCATCTGCAATTTCTGGGACTAGGCAGGAACCTCACATAGCTATGTGAAAGATGAGCATAGGAAATTCCAGAAAGGCAGTGCTTTCTTTTCGTACCTTTATAATACAACAAATTGCAACAAATTCAAGGAAATTGACGCAAGAAGCGAAAAAAAAGAGTATGCCTAAATTATATTGCTATCTACTTAAGCAGTAAAAAGTTTTATCTATAATCAAGGTGTTTGGTAGGAGTAATTGTATGTCTTATTTTCTTAGGCATAAAGATAGCGTATTCCCTTTGTACGACTCTTTACCGCACTTCTCTGCTGCTGGTACACTATGAAAAACCTCACAGGAGGTTGGGATGAACAGAGAGGTTTCCCTTAAACGGTTTCTATCAGGAGCAATGCTGGTTTTGCTTGTTCCTTCCCTTTGTTTTGCTTCCCCCTTGATACAACCCAAGTATACCGAATCCATGGCATTGCCCTGCGTCATTGGCCTCATTGCACTTGGTGTCCTGTTTGGTTTGTTTTGGTACAATCTGTTTCTCGCCATTTCCACGAAGGAGCGAATGTTCGCCTATTTTTCCCTCATTATGGCCCTACTTACCATTCTCCAGACATTTTCCACCTATGATCGGTTCCTGTTCTCCTTGACCTACAATCGTGTGACTGTCATTACTCATCTGCTCTTCATGACCTTTCTTCTCTTCTTCGAGGAACTCTTCTCCCTCCAGAATCACGATAGAAGACTTTCCCGTTTCAACAAAGCCAATATCTTCGTCATTGGAGGATATGCATTCCTGTATTTGCTCTTGAAGGCATTGTTTCCTTCCCTGGAAGGTTTCCATGCTACCCTGACCTTCATCAGGGAGTTGTTTGTCTTCTACACCAATGCTCTTTTTCTCTATACCATCATCAAGGCCATTGGGTGGATGAAAAGGGAAGCTGTCTTGTTGCTTGTTGCGTTCATCCCTCCTGCTTTCACCACCAGCGTCAATGCCCTGAATATTTTCCCCTTCATGCAATCCCATCAACAGTTCTCAACATTCCTGATGCAGTATAACCAGCCCATCGGACTCTCCTTGCAGGCAATTCTTTTCTCCTTGGCAGTAGGGAATCGATACAACAGGATCAAGATGGAGAAACAACAGGCTTCCCAGGAGCAGGAACTTTTGACTCAGCGTAATGCCGAGAGGACTCGATTCTTTCTTACTATGAGCCACGAAACCCGTACTCCCCTGACCGTCATTCTTGGCCTTGTACGGCAGTTGAAACAGGAACAAAACGCCATTTCTCCCAAGCAGATTGAACCATTGCTCAGCGCCATTGAAAGGAACAGCCTGATCCTGCTCAGGCAGGTGAACCATATGCTTCGCCTTGAGAAAAATCGTGAAGCTCAGGTGGAGACAATCCTTCCCATTATTCCTCTGACCAGTCTTATCGTAAGTGCATTCTCTCCCATTGCAAAGGAAAAGGAGATCTCCTTGAACATCAATGCCGATGCAGTCAATGCAAAGCATGGACTCCTGGTTCGCCAAGAGGACTATGAGTCACTGGTCATGAATCTCCTGTCCAATGCTCTGAAATATACTCCTCAAGGAGGGACCATAGTTCTTACACTGGAAGAGAGAGAACAGACTGGGTTCTGCCTTAGTGTTAGAGACACGGGAAGAGGGATTGATGAGGAAGACCAAGCAAGAATCTTCGAACAATTCGAGATTGTACAAAATGCCTCTTCCCTGATGCAGACCGGTCTTGGCCTTCCGCTCGTGAAGCACATCATGGAGGAGTACGGAGGCACAGTGACCTTGGAAAGCAAGCTGGGGGAAGGCAGCACCTTTGCCCTGCATTTTCCTTTTTCTCTGCTTGCGATGAATGATGGTTCCATACCCAGTGAAAGTGAGCTTGAGCATCTCTATCTCTCAGAATTCGAGCATTTGGAGCAGGATATTCCTGATGCTCCAGGTAAAGCCCCCACGATTCTCGTGGTTGAGGACAACGATGATCTTCGTTGGTATATCCAAGCGGTTTTACAACCGACCTATCATGTACTTGCCGCATCGTCTGCTAACCATGCTCTCCAGTTGCTTGAAGAGAAGGATGTGGATCTGATCATAAGTGATATCATGATGCCGCAGATGGATGGACACGCCTTCTTGAAAGAGGTGAAAAACCGCTACGCCGAGGACCCGATTCCTCTTATCTTCCTTACTGCCCGAGACTCGGTGGAGGAGAAGATTGACAGCTTGGCCGAGGGAGCCATCAGATATGTGACCAAGCCTTTCAAGAAAGAGGTGTTGCTTGCAATCATTGCATCAATACTTTCTCATGATCAGGCATTGCTTGGTTCCAGAATAGAGCAGTTCAGACGGGGTATGAACACACTGTTAAGGACCATTGAACAACCGAGACGGGCGAAGCATGTGTATTCCCCTGACGCATTGGAGCAACAATGCAACCTTTCTCAGCGAGAGAGACAGGTTTTTCGCTTGATCGTTGAAGGCAAGAGTGACAAAGAGATTGGCGCTGCTCTCTCTCTTTCAGTAAAAACCATTGCCAACCACAATCGAAACATCTATACCAAGTGTGGGGTGAGTGGACGCTATGAATTGCTGGCGAAAATCCATGAGACGTACTAGATAGCTTCCCTTTTCTTCCTCTTTCTGGAAGTATGTAGCCATGATTGAGACCTTTTTGAACGAGTTCTATGCACGGAGGGAAGTCATGGCAGTGGTGCTCAGTGGTTCCCTCACCGGCCTTGTCAGTGACGAGTTCTCTGATTATGACTTCTATATCTATGGAGAGCCGACAGTTCCTCGTACATTTCGCAGCATGCTGGCAAAAACGTATGCAAGAGAGGCTGAGATAGGGAACGATTTCTTTGGAGAAGGAGATGAGCTGTTTCTCACTGATGGGACCTCCGTCGACCTGATGTACCGCTCTCTCTCCTGGGCTGAGGAAGAGGTGGAAAATGTGTGGGGTCTGCATCAGGCGAGGGTAGGCTATTCAACTGCGTTTATCCACAATCTGAAGACTTCCAGGATTCTCTATGATCCAAAGGGCCGTTTCAGCGCATTGCAGAAGAAGATCCAGACTCCCTATCCTGAGAAACTCAAGGATGCAATCATTGCAAAAAATTATCCTCTGTTGAGAAGCAAACTTACTGCAAGTTTCTTTGATCAGATTGAGAAAGCAATCAAGCGAGAGGATAGCGTAAGCCAAGTCCATCGAACCGCGGCACTCTTGGCGAGTTACTTCGATGTACTCTTTGCTTTCAATCGACAAACCCACCCAGGGGAGAAGCAGTTGGTTTCCTGGGCTAAACAGACATGCAAGAAGTTGCCTCCTCATTTCGAAGAGGACCTGGCATTGGTAACAGAAGGACTTGGAACGAAAGAACTTCTCTCATCCGTGTCCAGGTTGCTTGATCACCTGGATGAAATGCTGAAAAGTACCTACTCAGCATAATCATCTTCTCCAAGGACCAGCTTACTCGGGCCCCTGATCACCAAGGAGAGCGATGCTCTGGAACTAGGCTACACAGAGAAGGAAGTAGATGACATGCTTGTCTTTGCCGGATTCTCCATGAATGATACAGTCCTTGATTAGATTGCCCATGCAACTGAGTTCATCCGTGAGACGATGGAACTTCCCTATCCAGAAGAGGTCCCGTTCTTCAAGGTTATCGCAAAAGATACCTGTGAGAAGCCCCACAATCAGATTCCCCTCTCGCCAAAGGAGTACCAGAGGCAGCATCTGCAACGTATTGGTGAGAGAGCACAGTTTGAAATACTGGAAGGAAACCACTTTATATACCAGAGAAATACTGGTGCAATTGCTGCTATTGCAGCAATGGTTCTGTCCGATTTATAAACCAAGGTATGAGCGAGTGTAGGCAATCACACGTTCAAGTTCATCGAGCGTTTTTACAACATCAGCGGCGGACTGCTCGATTTGCAATTGTGCACAAAGTTTCTGTGCACCTGTTGCCCCAATAGATCCACAGATGCCTTTTGCCTTATGGGCAAGCTCTTTGACAGTGTCCCAATCTTTCCGTTTTCCAGCGTTTTCCAATTCCTTGGTCAGGGCAGGCATCTCGTGGATGAAGGAGGCGAGGATCTTCCTGTATTTTTCCTCATTGCCTCCTACTTGCTGAACTCCCCGCCTAACGTCAATATTCGCATTCTCTGCAACTGGATTGTGCTCTCTATAAGCGCTCCCATACTCCTGTACTTTTTTTTGGAGTTCCCTTGGATCGTATGGTTTTGCGATGACCTCGTTCACCCCAATCTCCTTGCACTGTGTAACAACCGAGGAGAGGAGGTCAGCCGAGGTGACGAGTATTGGAACCTCCTTGTCCCTCTCCCTGATCAATGAACTGGACTCATAGCCATCCATGACATCCATATGGAGATCCATAAGGATACAGTCAATGCGTGCTTGTTCCTCCATGAATAGCTCATAGCCTTGCTTGCCGTTGTCAGCGAGGATAACCGTGGCTCCTATCTGCTGCAGCAACTCCTTGGCGATAATTTGGTTCGTAGGATTGTCTTCAACTACCAGTACCGTGAGATTGGACTTCATTGGCGAGGGTTCCAAAGACTGTGTGAGCGAAGAGGCACCAACTCCTTTGCCAAACAATTGCAACAAACCATTGAAGAGAACGCTGGTGATGAGGGGTAGGGTGAGCACCAAGTCGCAGGAAAGGGGAAGCTCAGTATCGACTGAATCTCCTGGCAAGTCATGTACCAAGACAAGTAGCTTTGTGTATTGCGCTTGGCTCTCTTGGAAGAGAGCGATGAATTCATCCGGTATGCTCGATTTTCTGGTGAACTCAAAGATGATGAGATCATACTCCGGGGAATCCCTGAGCGCCTTCGCCCCCAGATGAAAGGAGGTAACCCCTTCCCACTGTATCTGGTACTCGTTGAGGATGGAAATAATGCGGTCGTTGAGGACACGGTCCTGGATGACCAAGAGTGCCTTGATGGAGGAAAAGTCTACGGATCTCTCAAATGCTTCCTCCTCCCTGGTGTCCACCTGAAGGGGAAGGGTGACTGTGAACTTGGTACCTACCTGCTCTTCACTCTCCACCTCCAACGTTCCGTTCATTTTGTCGATGAGTTCCTTCACGATGGAGAGCCCCAATCCAGATCCTCCATACTTGCGGTGGATGGTTGCATTTGCCTGTACAAAGGGGATGAAGATGGTATCGAGCTGCTCCTTGCTCATCCCGATTCCGGTATCGATTATCTGGAAGGAGAGCGTGCATGAGGAGTCATGGTTATCACGTGAGGCAATCGAGAGAGTAATGGAACCTGATTCGGTGAATTTCATTGCATTGTTCAGAAGATTGATGAGGATCTGTGAAATTCGGGTAGGGTCCCCTATAAGACGCTTTGGAATGCCTGGTCCTTCGGTAATCCTCAAGTCCAAGCCTTTTTGTCGAATCAGATACTGTTCAATTGATACACAGTTCTCAAGTACATCATCGAGATGGAATGGTACAGACTCCAGCGTAACCCGGTTCTCCTGCAAGCGGGAA
This sequence comes from Sphaerochaeta sp., assembly GCA_050252715.1. Classification (GTDB taxonomy): domain Bacteria; phylum Spirochaetota; class Spirochaetia; order Sphaerochaetales; family Sphaerochaetaceae; genus Sphaerochaeta. Next base: position 14,794 of record JBFWKK010000007.1, read on the forward strand.
TATTCCAGAATATCGTTGATGATCTCCTGCATGGTATGGGTGGCACTGGCAATACTTGTAAGGTAGCGTCGTTGAGTTGGATCGAGCTGTGTCTTCTCCAAGAGGAAGCTCATCCCCTTGATTCCGTTCAGTGGAGTCCTGATCTCGTGGGAGATACGGGCAAGGAAACGGCTTTTTTCGGTATCAGCTTCCTCTGCCTTCCTTTGGGCTTCCTCTTTCTCCCGTATTGCTTTCCTAAGACGGACTATCCAGAATGAGGAGAGAGCGAAGGCAATCAGTACAATGCTCAAGACAGCAATTGCCGCTCTGATAATCGGCCTATAGTCAATGGTGGTCTCATATCGTATCCACCGGTTCAGTATCTCAGCTATTTCTGCCTCGCTGATGGAATCCAGAGCCTTTCCCATGATGCTTGCCAGTAGCATCTGGTTGCGCTGTACTGCAATATGCAGTGGTTGACCAGAGCTTTCGGCCAGGGGAATTACCTTGAGTTCGGTCAATCCCAGAGATCGGCTCACATAGCTACTGGTTGCCTCATTCCCAATGAAAGCAATCTCGGCTCCCTGGTTCACTGCCAGCAGTGCATCCTCCACCGTGGCATAGAGGCGAGGGGTAATGGAAGGGTAGGAGGTGAGAAACCCCTCATGGGAGCTCTCCTGTTGGACAGCCACCTGTCTTCCTAGCAGGTCCTTGAGGGAGGTGATGGATGTGTTGTTTTTCTGGACGATGATCGCTCTCTGGTAGTGAAGATAGGGAGGAAGATAGAGGAGATACTGCGCTCTTTCTGCCGTGTACCCTACAGCGGCCAGCACCTCAATTCCCCCCTTCTCAGCCTTTTTCACACTTTCACTCCAGCTGAGGGAGGGGTCATAGCTGAAGTGCAAGCCAGTTCGTTCACTAATGAGGGCAAGTAGATCAGATGCTATGCCGCTATGGACGCCTTTCTCATCCAGAAATTCAAATGGCATGAACTTTGGGTCCACCCCGAGCGAGACGGTGGGATGCTCTTGGAGAAAACGAGACTCATCCTCTGTTAATTGCAACGAGGCATTTGCAGAGAGACCTCCTGTCAAGCACAGAAACAGAGCCAAGATAAGCAACAGGTTCCTGCATCGGGGGTTTTGCATGGAGACTCCTTTCTTTTCAATGACGATGGAGTTTATCAGCTATGGTGAGAAATGTTTGGAAAACAACAGGATCGAAATGTCTCTTTGCCTCCTCTCTCATTACCTGTATAGCTTGTTCATGGGAGAGTGCATCCTTGTATACCCGTTTACTGGTAAGCGCATCGTAGACATCGATGACAGCCATCAAACGTCCAGAGAGAGGGATGCTGGAGTCCTTCAACCCCTTCGGATATCCTGATCCGTCGTACCACTCATGGTGAGTTGCGATCAAGGAACGGGCCGTTTCGATGAAGCTTATGGATGCCTTTCCCTGCTCTGAACCATAATCGAGCGCTTCAACACCCTTCAATACATGTTGCTGCATGCGCTCTGTCTCTTCCCTGGTCAGTTTTCCTGGTTTGAGGAGGATGCTGTCTGGAATTCCCACCTTGCCAATATCATGCAAAGGAGCTGTATCGACCAATTCCTGAATCTCTCTTTCACTGAGGTGGTAGGATGCATCATCCTGTTTCTGTAGTTCATCACAAAGCAACTGCATCATTGCCTTGGTGCGTTTAGAATGATCACTGGTCTCTACATTGCGAATCTCCAGCAAGCGTACCAAGGCATTGATTGTGATTGCTGTGGTCTTTCGAATTTCTGCAGTTCTTTTTTCCACCAGCTGTTCAAGTTGCTTGTTATACTCCTTTGATCTGCTGGGTAGCCTGTTTCAGCTTAAGTTGTATCTCGATACGCTTTTGGAGTGATCGGAAGTTCAGCGGCTTTCTGATAAAGTCGACGGCCCCTTTTTCGAGTCCCTCTATCTCCTTGTCGATTTCGTCCAAGTTGGTGAGAATAATGACCGGAGTTTCAAGGTTACGGGCCTTGATCTGATCCAGAAATTCGAATCCGTCCATCTTTGGCATGTGGAGATCAAGGAGGATCAGACTGATGTCGGGACGCTCACAGAGCACCTGCAATCCTGCCTCTCCATCCTCGGCAGTGAGAACGGTATACGAAGAAAGAATGTACTGGATCATGGTTAGATCAGTCACAGAATCATCGATTGCCAGGATGATTGCCACCAGTATGCCCCCTCGTACATATGATGGTATCATCAGATATATTCGGGGTAAAGGAAATTGACTGCGGATTATGCAATAATTAAGGGTATTGCAAGGGTTGGAAATCGCTGAGGAAACGCAGGTTCTGATAGGCCTCCCAAGCCTCGATTTTCAGCTGGTGCTCGGTGATACGGCTGGAGAGTACATCCATCTCAGATGTCAGCAATTGCTTCTTTTCTGCATATCCAGCTTCATAGAGATCCTTGTTGGTAGCTACCCGTTTCAAAAGGGTTTCCTGTTTCTTTCGTTCAAGTTCCAGCTTTCTCATTGTGGTATTGAGAAGCAGGTACTGTTCTGTAACTTCCTTGATGATGAGTCCCCTTGCCTCCTGGAGATCCAAAGTAGCTGAACGGTTCTTGCTTTCTGCCCGTCTAATGGCATTTGCAATCTTTCCGCCGTCAAAAAGGGTGCTTTTCAGCCCGAATGAGATCGTGAAATCATAGTTTTCTTGTGTATTCCAGTCTGATTCCACCAAGGGAAATTTCGCACCACTGTATCCTGCAGAGACAACCAAGGCGAGATCAGTTTTTCCGTAGAAGGATCCTTTTTCCATTTTTTCGCCAGCCATACTGGCTTCTTCTAGAGCTTCAAGCGCAGCAAGAGAAGCCTGTTTAGGTGAAAGCGATTGACGCACTAGTGTCTCTTGTGGTGTTGCAAGCATCGCAAGGATGGCCTCCTCATCATAGGAGTAGTCAGAGAAATCTTGAATACTGGTCAAATGGTTCAACGCTCCTGTTTGCTCGGCTATTGCATAGGTGATCTCGAGCATGGCTATCTCTATTTCCTGAAGGAGCAGCTCATTCTCTGCGTGTTCTAGGGGAATGCTCATTCCCTCTTGCACTGCTTTCTCCGAGAGGCTAATCAATGACTCTGAGAGGAGATACTGTTGCTCCAAGATCTCTTTGATTTTCTTCAGCTCCTGCAGGGAGGCGGCCCTGGTAGCAATCTCGGTGGAGAGTTCCTCCTCTCGATGCATGAGTTCCTGACGCTTGGCTTCTGAGATTGCCTCCTGTGCCTTCACTGATGCATTGATCTTTCCCCAGGTGAACAGTGGTTGGGTGATGCTCACCCCAAACTCATAGAGTGTTGGCTCCATTCCATCAAAGAGTTGTAGGTCGGTAGCAGGGGTAAGAGGAACAGAAGCAATGTATCCGGCGGGTATGGTGATAGGTCCAATCAAAGGATTGCTCATATAGGTGCCACTGGCTTCCATTTCTATTGTCGGCCATCGGGAGGCTTTTGCATCTCGTACATCCAGAACAGCTTGATTGACCTCTTCCTGGAGCACGGCGAGCTCCAGATTTCCAGGTATTGCTGCAAGCAAAGAAAAGCAGGAAAGGAGAGAAAGAGTGAGTACAGTGGTAATTTTCCTCATCTTGGGCCTCGCTTCGATTGCAATTTCCTTCCCTCACTCATGTAGTAGAGGATGGGGATGATAAAGAGGGTGATCAAGGTGGAGCTAAGGAGTCCTCCAGCAATTGCCTGCCCGAGGGGAGCGTAAATGGCAGCTCCCTCTCCAAAGGCCAATGCCATGGGCACGACCCCGAGCATGGTAGTCAGGCTCGTCATGAGAATCGGCCTTAATCGACTTGCCCCACCATCAGCGACCGACCTGCGTAAGTCTTCCAAAGACTCCTCATGTTCCGGTGACTGCTTGCTTCTCAGGACATTGATGGAGTCGATGAGGATTATTCCATTGTTCACCACAATGCCTCCCAGTGCAATGATCGCCATAAAGCTGATCAGGGAGATGGATGATCCGAAGATCAGGAGCCCCAATACCACTCCGATCAGGCTGAAGGGGATGGATGCCATGACGATCAAGGGCTGACGGAACCGCTCGAACTGGATGACCATTACCGTGTACACAAGGAAGACTGCAATCGCAAGGGCCGTAGCCATTGGCTCCAGAGAGTCAGAAATCAGCTCCATCAAGCCGCCACTTGCCGTCTTGATTCCCTCAGGGAGAGAATTCTCCTCAAGATACTCCTGCATTCTTGCAGAAACCCCTTTGGTATCTTCGCTGATAAGCGTTGCAGAGACTGTTACGGTTTTCTCCCTGTCCTCGCGGACGATACGGCTCACTGCCCGCTCTTCTCTCAGCTCTGCCAAGCTGGCAAAGCTGATGAGTTCTCCCGTTGAGGAAGGTACCTGTGCACTAAGCAGGGTGGAACTGGTGATGGGTAAGCCCTTGAGGTCCGATTCAAGCCTGATCGGATACCGATTTCCCTCTGCATTGGTGAGAGTTCCTACTTCCATCCCCTGGAATAAGAGGTTGGCTGTCAGCCCCGCTTCGCTGCTGTTCACCCCAAGGTTGCTCATAAGCTGATGGGACATATCCATGACCAGGATGTTTGCATCATAACTGGTATCGATACTGGCAACGAGGACCTCTGGATCTTCCTGTAGTTTCACTCTCAGTGACTCTGCTGTTTCATACAGGAGTTCCATATTCTCGCCGACAAGCTTCAGTCCATAGCCACCACCACCCGATATGTATCCAACCAGGGCATCAAACCCACCGTTTGTAGTGTTGACTGTGGCGTCAACAATGGTAGAGGAGAGCAGATACTGCACCTCATTGATGATCTCATGCACAGAACGCTTACGTTCCTTGGTTGGCACCAACACAACGCGGATACTTGCCTGGTTGGGAGATGAGAAGCCAAATCCAGATCCTTGTCCGGAAAAGAGTACGATGGAATCAATTTCTGGGACCTGTGAGCTCACCAATGCCTGGGCTTCTAGAGCGCGATCCCTGGTCTGCTCGAGGCTGTAGCCTTGAGGAAATGTGAGAGCAATGTTGAAATCGCCATTGTCTGTTGAGGGTATGAAGGTAAGTCCTAGGATACCTCCTGCCAAGATGACCAAGGCCAGAGAGAGAATGGCAAGAGTCAGGATGAATTTTCGGTTGTTCAAGCTCCATGCCAGCCCCGTTCGATATCCATCTTCAAGACGATCAAGAAAGAGGGAGAAGCGAGGCTCTCTTTTTCTCTCCTTTTGGGGAACATGTAAAACCAAGCGAAGGATAAAGGGGACGACCACCAACGCAACCAGAAGGCTTGCTACCAAGGCGAGGATTAAGGTGAGGGCGACGTCACGGAGGATTGACCCTACGATACCAGAGAGCAGGGAGAGGGGGATGAATACAGCGAGTGTTGTGGTCGTTGAAGCAAGGATAGGGGAGCCCACCAAGTCTGCACCGCGGTGCAGTGCTTCATCACTGGGCATCTTGTGTTCTTTGTGCAACCGCATGACTTGCTCGAGCATTACGATGGAACCATCCACCACCATACCCAAGGCAACCACAATGCCGGAGAGGCTCATCAGGTTGATGGTCACTCCGGCCACACGCATGCCGATGAAGGTAAAGAGAATACTGAGGGGAATGGAGAGGGCGATGGTAATGGTCGCCCTTGGATCGCTCAGGAATAGGAAGATGACAAACACAGCCATAAGGATGCCGAGTAGTCCTGACTGGGAAACCTTCATCAGGGAGGCAACGATGTTCTTGCTGTCATCACTGAGTATCTGGAACGAGGTAGCTCCTCCCGTTTCCTCTTGTGCCTCAGCGAGAACCTTCTTGATCTCTCCTACAATGGAAAGGGTGTTTCCATCGCTACGCTTGGTTACTGAGATCACGATTCGTGGAACCTGGTTCGCATCGGCATAAGCATCCATCTCTGCTGAGTCGAATGCAATGTCTGAGACATGGCCAAGTCTGATCACCTCTCCCTCCTCGGTTGCCCCGATAGGAAGATTCTTCAACTGAAGGAGGGATTCCAGACTCCCATCATAGCGGAGATTTGCACTGCTTCCATGCCAAACTGCGTCCCCTACAGGCAGGCGCATATTGGCATACTGGAGCACCTGATACACTTGCAGCAGGGATATCCCTCTTGCCCTCAGGTCCTTGGTTCTTACCCTAACGCGTACTTCCTGGGACTGCATGCCGGTTACCGACACTTCCCCAACCCCCTGGATTCTGGTGATCCTTGGGATGAGCGTGTCTTCCACGTAGGTTGAGAGATGATTGGTATCATCTCCGGCCTCAACACTGAACATCATCACCGGAAGCATGGTGGCACTACCCACGATTGCTACCGGCTCTCCCTCAAGATTGTCGGGAAGGTCTGCTTCCATCTCTCTGATGCGGTTACGGATTTCCCCAAGCATATCGTACGGGTCTACCCCATCTTGGAAGGTGATGGTTACCCAGGAAAAGGATCCACTGCTTGTCGATTCAATACTCTTGAAATCTGGGAGGGTGACAAAGTGCTCTTCGAGGACCTTGCTTACATCCCTCTCGACATCTTCAGCGCTTGCTCCAGGGTAGACTGCGAGGACTTCCACGGTAGGAAGACTGATATCAGCCATGAATTCAACATTCAGACCAGTCATGGCATAGAGCCCAAAGGCGATAAGGGCGATCAGCAGCATGCCGATGACTGCAGGATGTCGCACTGCAAAGTGGGAAATCTTCATCGGCTACCCCCTACCTGGTCTGCTGGACGGAGACGGTCTGTCCATCCAGTACCGTATGCTGTCCTCCCACGATGAAGGATGCATCCTTATATGCCGGATCGATGGCTACAAGGGAGTCATTCTCAGCAATGATGGAAACTTTCTCATAGCGAGCTGTGTTGGCCTCTTCATCATATACATAGAAGAAACCATCAACTGTACGGTCCTCTTGCCTCAGGAGGTACACACCGTCAATTTGGTTGTAAACGATTCGGATCGTCACGGCCATCCCCGGCACAAATGAGCCATCTTGCTCTTGGAGTGTACTGACCAGTGAGAAGGTATTTGAAGAGGGGTTGATGGAGGGGGAGATTGCCTTGAGTCTTGCCTGGGATAGATGAACTTTGCCCGAGGCATCCGTTCTGCTCACCTGGATTTTCAGGTGTTCCTTCTTTGCTTGGATGATGTCAAAATAGTAAGAGGGGATCTGGGCCTCTACACGCAAGGAATCAAGATCAGCTATCAGGGCTATAGGTTGTTGGGAGGAAGCAACATTCCCCTGTGATGCGTACGTTTCGATGACCGTCCCGGATATCGGGGCCTTGATGGCAGTATTCTTCATCTGCAATTCTGCCAGTTCCCACTGAGCCAGGGTCGCATCTCTGTTTGCCTTTGCTTCCTCATAGGCCTGCTCAGTGACTGCCTTTGCCTGAAAGAGTCTCTCAATACGTGTGAAGGTTGTTTGGGCTACTGCTTTTGCTGATGCTGCTTGTGCACGTTGTTGCTCATAGGGTTCACTGTCTATCTGTGCCAGTACTTGCTCTTTCTCAACCTGGTCTCCCAGTTCAAAAGAGACCGTTTCCAGTTCTCCACTTACCAAGGGTAGGAGCGCAACCATATGGTCGCTTTGGACGTGCGCAGTAAGGGAGATGCTTTCTCTCAGGGTCCCATACTCCGCTTTTGCAGTGGTAACCGGAACTGGGGTAGGGGTTTTCTCTGCAAGGCTCTTGCTCGAGAACTGCATGATGCCGTAGGCGATCATGGCCGTACCAAGCAGGAGAATGAAATAGCGAAGAAAGACGAAGAACGATCGTTTTCCCAAGGTACTTGCTCCTCTATGAATCTGAGCAAAACCTACCACAGCCATGAGCTGTAATCAATAGACATGCAATGGCCTCTGTATTAGGGCACCTCAGTACTTCTGTGAGAAATCCACCAGATTCTTCATCTTTCGGTCCCCTAGGTAGTGTCCCAGATTCTCTAGGAATAGAGCAAAGACCTGATGCGGGTCACTTTCTGAGAGCCCGCTTGCATGCGGGGTGATCAGGATATTCGAAAGTGTCCATAGTGGACTCTCTTCCTCCAGTGGTTCCCTCTGGGTGACATCCAAGCCGGCCTCAGCAATGTGGCCATCCTTCAAGAGTGCAACCAGGGCTTCCTCATCAACGAGCGAGCCACGAGAGACATTGATCAGGATGGAGCCCTTTTTCATGCTTTGGAGTCTCTTTCGATCTAGCAGGTTCTCTGTATCGGGAGTTGCCGCAGCACAAACTGCTACATAATCCGCCTGGGGGAGTACCTCATCCAAGGAGTCAGAGGTGTAGACGGAAGCGACATGTGAGGGGGCTTCCATAGGGGTTCTCTTCACCACGATGACGCGCATTTCATGGGCGATTGCCCGCAGTGCTAGATTTTTCCCAATATCCCCATACCCGATAATAAGCAGGGTACTGTCCCACAGGTCCTTTGTAGGCCAGTGGCTTTCCCAGGTCTTTTGCTTCATTTGCTCATGATAGGTCAAGAGATTATGATTGAAGGCAATGATCATACCCAGCACATGGTCGGCAATCTGCCTTCCATAGGTTCCCTTTGCGTTGGTGAGAATGATATCTTCATGTGTGTAGAGGCTTTTTTCCACATAGGGCGTTACTCCGCTACTCTGGGTTTGCAGCCACCGTAGGTTCTTTGCTTCCAGCAAATCTTCTCTCCTGGGGGTCCCTACAATGATCTCTGCTTTGGAAAGTTGTTCCAGTGTGTAGTGTTTTGCATCAGTGATGGTCAAGGAGATTTCAGGGAAACGGCTCTTCAAGAGCTCGATTTCGGTTTCATCGGGACAGAAGTGGGTGCTGGTGAGAAAGAGTGTTTCGATGGATCTCATGGCTTATCCTTGCTCGCTTAAACGGTTTTTCCCTACAGTACCGGTTGAAAGAGTGTATTGCAAGCATCCTGTCAGTAGGACCTTCTGGTTGCAGACCGCTTATCTTGGTAGAGATTTGCATCAGCAATGCTGATCATATCCTCCCTCTGCTTCTCCTTGCTCCATACTGCAATACCGATACTCACTGAGAAACGTTGTGAAGCAAGTGCCGGTATGATGATGTTGCGTACCTCTTTCTGGAGCAGTTGCTTAAACTGCAATGCTTGGGCTTCCTCTGAATGAGGAAGGAGCACTGCAAACTCATCACCTCCATAGCGAAAGCAGAACTGTGCCTGTGGTGCTGCATAGAGAAGGGTCTTTGCAATAGCGGTAAGAACCGTATCTCCGACAGGGTGGCCGTGGGTGTCATTGATGGTCTTGAAGAGGTCGATATCGAGCAAGAGTAGTGCATAGGGACGCTTGAAATGGGTTGCCTGCCCATGAAGATAGGTGATGGCTTTGTTGAAAGCCCGCTTGTTTCCCAGCTTGGTAAGTTCATCAGAGTGGGCCTTCTCATGGCTGATGAGAATCAGCACCTCAAGTGCGATTGCTGCTGCCAAGGTAAAGAGGCCGAAGCCGATGGCGAGGACAATGGTAATCCTTTTGATTCTCGTAGCGAGAAACTCTGCAGAGTAGTCGACACCTACAAGTCCTACCATTGTTCCGTCACGCTCATCCATGATCGGGCTGTAGCCGGTAAGGAAAGAGCCCCACTGGGGGTCGCTCTCTACCTCACTTACCAATGACTTACCCGTTTGATACACCAATAGCTCTGTAGGGTTCATCCCATCAGTGCTGCCAAAGGGGGAGAACAGCTCACTCTCAGGGGGCTGTCCATCCAGCACATAGCCACTGGTCTCATCATCTACGTATCGTCCGGTGAAGATGAATGCGGCGTCCGATTTTCGTTTTATGGATTGCATCATTCCGCTCACTCTTTGGTAGTATGGCCACAGTTCGTCTTCTTCACTGAGCTCTGGCATTTCACTGAGCTTGCGATACATTTCAATGTCCATCTCCAGAAAGGATGAGATGGCGTGGGCAATATCTACTGCCTTTGCCTGTGTTTCTTCGGTAAGGACGGTTTTTGTACGCTTCAAGACATAATAGGTTGGAAAGGCCAAAGCGGTGCCGATGGCCAGCAGTAAGATGAGAAAAAGTATATATTTCCAAGACAGCTGGCCTCTTTTGCCCGTTGCTTATGTGCACCTCGTGTTTTGCATGGAAGCGTTTTCTTTGTACACCCTACTTATAGCGCATGAGCGTTGAGACGTCACCTGTTTGGATGATGAAATTGGGGAAAAAGACAGAGAGTGTAGGCACTTGCTAGCTCGAGGGAAGCAGATTAGGATACTGATGGGGGGTGAACCATGGAAATGACGGTCAAGGATGCCAGGGTACTTCTGGAACATCCAACCTATAGGCGATTTGTTGCAGCGTATGACAGCTCTTCTGTGTTGGATGATGCTCTTGTAAAGGAGTTTGTCTCGCTTGTCTGTGAGACAGAACATGCTCTATTCCAAGAGTGGGATGAACAATCGATTCTCGCCTTCGATACCTTGCAACCAATTTGTGTCGACTTTTTTCGTGAGCGCACCCGAGGGGCGAGGGTACTGGGTGTAAAGGTTTCCAGCCTTCTCTATCGGTCACGATTGCTTCAGAGAGGTCTCAGTGAGTGGGCTGATGAGCAGTCTTTTTCCTTGGACGAGGAAGCCCTTGCCATGTTTGCCTGGTATTGCCAGTGTCATCACCATGACTGGTTCATGGATTTTGCTCCCTATGAGCTACGTGCGGGAGGATATGACTGGAAGGCTGAGATTGCTGCCAAATGGGCTCTTTTTCTCCAGTATTGCAATCGGGGTGGTCACGAAGAACTGCTTTCTTGAGAACTGAACCAAATCTATTTGTCGGCAACATTACTCTGTACAATGAGAGTGATCACATCTTCCCTGAAGAGATTGCAGGTGGCTTCATGTACCGTGGCCTTTATCTCTGATGTCCCAGGTGAAATGATGATGCTCTCCAGTTCCAGGGTGTTTGCTTGCAGTATTACACCAGGATCAGAATCAGAGAGTTCTTCACCATCCAAGTACCAGCGGTAGGTGAGCGAGAGACTCTCATCGTGGGGATTGGCCACAGCAATACAGGTAACAACAGTGCCTTGGGCAACCGTAAGGGACGTGTCATCTCCACTGATCACCGGGTCGGTTTCAATCTGGAGGGTGAGGACGATTTCATCACTGATGGCAATAGCTGCATCACCTTGGTTTCCAAGCTGCATGAGAAGATCGCTGCAGGAGGAGAAAGAGAGAACCAACAGGGTTGCAAGCATTATGATGACTGATATCTGGTTTCTTGTCATGGTTCATCCTCCTACCAGTGAATACGCAGTCCAGCCTCTGCGCCTACAAGCAGTCCAATGGAATCCTGTTCGAAAAAACTGGAGAGGCCGGGAGAGACAACAATCTGAACTCCATCTGCTGTTCCCAGGACACAGGTGACTGCCACTCTGGCCATAGGGTCGACAAAGAGGGATTGTTCATTCACCCCATCTCCTTCTACATCCCCATCCACCAGATGAATCAGGACACCTCCCTCACATTCAAGCAGTATTGTGAATGCTGCATTCAAAGGGAAAGGAATCCCGATACCGAGTGAGGTGCTCATCTCGTGGAATGCTGTAATCCAACTCGTGGAAGAACTCATTCGTTGGTAGGAGAGATTTGCGTAATACTGTAAGGTATCAGCAAAGCTGGAGGGGTTGGAAAATGAGAAGTTGGTTTGTATCTTACCCCCGAACCCTGTCCCATAGGAGTCACTGCAAACTCCAATTGGGTAGAGGTACTGTCCGCGTATATCGAGGGAACTGGCCCTAAAAGAGCTATCCTTGACAACATTGACCTCTTCAGCTGTAAGGGCAAGAACTGGTTCTCTCGTATCGTGTATCTGCCAACGATTCTCATTCTGGTTATAGGTGAACAGGGTGCTTTCTGTCCAAGAGGATCCGTCACTGGATTGCTGGATATGAAGTATATCCCCATCCTTGTCAAAATCCTCCAGACGTATCAGTGAATCTTTCTCATCAAGAGTGGTCCAACCCTCTGGATGCTCCGTGTTTATCTGGTAGCGGATCTGGCTCATCTCGCTCGTGTTCGGTAGAAATTGGAGATAGAGAGGATCGGAAGCATGGAGATGGGTACCCAACAAGAATAAAAGATAGCAGAGTACAACAAAACGGGACCACTTCGGTCCTGTATTCCCTCGAATCTGGGGTTGTGCCTCAACTTGCCTGTTCATCACAGTTCATAGTACTTGGTAGTATTCCCTGAAGCAAACGTCGAAGACAGATATGACAGGAAAAGTATCGCATGAGATAGGAAATTTCAATTACATATAGTCAATGAGTGATATTAAGTCACTTTAAGTAATATGTATAAAAATATAGGGGGTTGTCTCATGTAATAGGTATGATAAAATACCTACTACATGCAATGGCATGGATTCTCAATACTGCAGGTGATTGATGGTTGGATGCAAGAGTGGGTATATAGTGGGGCGTCAGCAGCTGCAAAGAATGTTGCAGACAATAGAGTCGACTCCTTTGATGGTAGGAGTTGCTGCAATTGGCTATGGAAAAACCACAGCAGTTGCCTGCTTGCGTGAATCTCACCCAGAGATACCTATGGTCTATGTACCGTTCACTCATGAAACCGATAGTGCTGAATATGTATGGAAGCGCATTGTTGGCGCTACAGACGAATCGCTCGCATCACTATTCCAAGATATTCCCTTTCCAAATAGTTTGGAGGAGCGGGAGAAGCTGGCTGAAGAGCTTATTCGGAAACTCAAAGACAACTCCTTGACACTCGTTCTGGACGACTACCACAACGTGCACTGTCCAGCATTCGATACCCTTATAACCTTCCTTGCCCAGTACCCGGGAACAGGATTGCACATTCTCTTGTTGTCCAGACGTAGTCCAAGACTCCCCGTGGATGAGTTGGTTCTCAGAGGTTGCTGCACCGTGCTCTCCAGTGAGTTGTTCCAGTTCAATAGGGAGGAGATGCATCAGTATGCAGCCAGGCAGGAGGTATTGCTCACTTTTGAACAAGAACAGCGATTGCTGACTTTGAGTGAGGGGTGGGTGACGGCAATTCAGCTCCTGTTGGATGTATACAAGAGAACCGGGGAGTTTGGTCCCAGTGGGGTGGTCAATCACTTGATTGAAACCAGTGAAATTACACGCTACACTCCCCGCCAAATATGGTTGCTCAAGCAACTCAGCCATCTTGAGGAGTTTTCTGCCTCATTGGCGAGTGTCGTGACAGGCTTGACCATCAGCCCCTATATGATCGAACAACTTGCCCATGCGAGCTCCTTCATGAAAATGGATATACAACGAGGTATGTACCATTTGCATCCTCTGTTTCGGGCATACCTTATTCGTGCATATGAGGCAGATAGGCATCAGTGGGAAGATGTGGCTGACGGTCTCTCCCAAATGATTGATGAGAAGACGCTCTACCTCCGTGCGGGACGTTACCACCTTGCAAGACAAAATCCGGTTCGTGGCTTTGGCTATCTCCTGAGAGCTGAGGCGTATGACACCATCATGGAGGAGTTCGCCAAAGCTTCAAGAAATCGTCTTCTCGATGCTGAACCTTCCTTTATTGTTTCCCTGTTCTCCGCCATCCCGATTGAGGTGCGTAGGCGTCATCTCTATCCCTGGCTTGCGTATATTGGGTTTTACACTACCAATATCGATGGAAGGATGGCAGAATCGCTCATAGCTGAATTGCGCGAGGCACTAGAGTCGGTTCAGGATGGGCTGCCCGAAGAGACCGTGCAAAGCATAGAAGGGGAGATTGCCCTTATCAGGGCATATGGGGTATTCAACGATGCAAAGCGAATGGCTCAGTACTTTCATGATGCCTATCGCCTCCTCGGTGGAAAATCTCGAATCGCAGATAAGGAGAAGATCATAACCTTTGGCTCACCGCATGCGCTCTATCTCTACCATAGGAAGAAAGGCACGCTTGAAGAGACGATGAAGGCAGTACAGGGTATGCTTCCCTTCTATAGCGAGATGGCAGGGGGATGTGGTAAGGGTTTTGATGACCTGCTCTTGGCTGAGTTTTCTTTGGAGCGGGGGGATGTGCAAAGAGCTCAGCTCTTTGCCTACCGATCGTTTTATAGGGCATCTTCCCTCGACCAATGGGATGTGATGCTCAGCAGCCAATTTACGCTTGCACGCATCCAGGTTTTTGAAGGTAGGATGCAAGAGGCAATTGAGATGTTGAGATTGCAGAAAGATAAAATTGCTTCCTTGGAGAGTCCTATCCTCCAGGCCTCCTATGATCTTTGTGTAGCATACCTTGCTTCTCAACTTGGACGCCCGGAGGATATTGCTTCCTGGATAAAGAATGGGGAAATTGAACATACGCCTGTACTCTACCAGGGAGAGGGTTTTGTATACTTGGTATATGGAAAGTATCTCCTCATGCAGAAGAAATATATCCAACTCGAGGTGCATTGTGAGCGTATGAAAGAGGTCTTGAGCAGGTTCTCCAACCAGATCGGTTATCTCCATGCGTATATTCTGGAGTCTGCTGCGAAGTACCAACTCTATGGGTTGCAAAGTGCGGAGATTCCCCTCATCAGAGCACTCGAGATTGGGTTCGCTGATGATCTCATGGTTCCCTTTGCTGAGTACAGTTCTGATAGTATGGATATCTTGATGGAAGTGAAGAAGCGTTATCGCTCTGGAATATTGCTTCCCCATAGCGCGCAAGCTATTGCATTCTCAGCTTATTTGGACAAGGTCCTCTCCTTGGTACTCGATTACTTTGCTACCATGAAGGACCTCTACGATGATAGAGATGTCCTGGACACCCTTAGTAAGCGGGAAATGGAGATTTTGAAGCTACTGACCCTAGGCAAGACTAATCAAATGATCGCCAAAGATCTCTTTGTTGCCGAGGTGACGGTCAGAAAGCATCTCACAACCCTTTACAAGAAACTGGATGTACGAAAAAGAGCTGAAGCCGTGCGACGCGCTCTCGAACTTGGTATTAGCTAAAGTATCGTAAGCGATACTGTCTCCCACTTATATACATTCATTACAATTTGATTGGTATGGCCATATGTCATGCCTAATAGGAACCAGGGAATTTGTTGTTCAATAGAGCAGCTCTCCCTGCAAAGTAATGTATGTTCGTCAAAAAGGAGACAGATAATGAATAGGCAATGGACAACCGCTCTTCTCGTTGCCATAGGCATCCTCGCTGTATTTGGTTTGGGATGCTCAATGGAAGTAGAAGCCAATGAAGGAAGTCTTGTCATCCAGGTGCAGGAGGCAATAGACAGGAACATCTTTACAAGTGAAGATGATCTGACTGGTGATGATATGACTATCAGAGGGTACAAGATTACTCTTACGCCGGGAGGTGTTGTTAGGGGTTTAGAAGAAAATGTATTAGTGTATCATCGTGAAGCAAACGGATCACCTCTAGTCCTTGAAGCCTTGGAACCTGGGAATTGGGGGCTGGAAATTGCCGGCTACAATGGGTGGAGTGAAGGCACAAATGAAGTCTCTGGTGCACAAATTGCCTATTTGAAGCCAGTTAGTGATAGTTCTACGTCTCAAGGTGCTATTCCTTTCTCCATCAGACGTGGTACGATTACCACGATCAGCAGTGAATCTGCCGTCTTGGTTCCTGTACGCAGCAGTACTGGAGCTTTGAATATTGTGGTCGATTGGTCTGCCTTGGATTCCGTGGACGAGCAGAAACTCTACAACAATCCCGATGTACGTGTAGAGGTCACACAGATCAATGATCGGTTCAGCAACTATCCAACGATGAAATGGGATAACGAATCAGTTACCACTGAGACAAAAGTAGGTACTTTGGATGCTGGGGGAAATTCCTCCACAATCTCCTTTGCTGCACTTCCTGTCGGGTGGTATGAGGTAGTTGCCGCCTTGACCTCCACCAGTGCTGAAAACAGTGGGGTAACCCAGCTCAAGAGAATGGGGTATGTGCGGGTCATTGATGATGGTGCTAGTTTAACAACAGTTACCTCAACCGGTACCTTCACCATTACCGATGCAACCAGCTTTGCAACGGGAAGCCTCGATCTCTCGATCAGTGAGGACATGGATCCTCTTGACGTGAGCTTTACGGAGATAAGAAGTCCAGAGGGTATCAACTATCCAGATGTTGATGGGTTTGGGGACTTTGCGCTTGGATCCTTTGAGGTTGCAACAGAAGGAAATGATTCTGGCAATGATCTCAGCTATGCCTGGTATGTGAATGGTGAGTTGGTAAGTGGCCAGATTGCTGCTTCCATGTTCTATGCATTTACTGAAGCTGGGCAGTACACCATAACTGCGGTGGTGTATGAGAAAGACGGTAATACTGCAGTCAATTGGGGAAGTGCATCCCATGAGGTGGTGGTCGACTCTAATCTCGGGACGAAGGAGTTGTTGACTGTCACAGTTGCAGAGGATGCACAAGACACTGGGACATATGTTGCTACCGTAAAGGATGCTTCCGACAATCTTGTTACAGACCTTACCTATGTCTGGTATGGCGACGACCAAGCGTTCCTTGAGAAAAACACGAGTGGCACATACACCGGATCTATCTCAGACGCATTGGTTGTCTTTGCCTACGAACTTGCTGGGGATGGAACCCTCTCTCGTTGGGGGAGTGACATGTATACAATTCAAGGCGAATACCAATAATTCAGTGGCAACAAGGTGATAAGAAACAGGATCAAGAAACAGAGAATATGCAAGAGATTGCCAATCTTTATGATCGGCTCTCTCGTTGTGCTCTGTCTTTTTGCTTCCTGTTCTGCTTCTCAGGGGGGCTCTGTGCACATCTCCTTGGATCGTGCTCTGAAGAGGGAAGCAGGTCCCCTGAGTCCTGATCTGGATCTTGAGATTGCCAGCTATGATCTAACTCTCTACGGTCCTGAGCGTACAACCCTGGTCTTGGAGCGAACGCTCAGTGTTGAGGAACAACAGACCACCTTCGATACCTTGCCAACCGGGAGCTGGAAGCTCCGGGTACAAGCAAAGAATGCTGAAGGGAACATAGTTCGATCCCTTGGGTATGACGCTACCCTGCAGGATCGATTGATCTCCTTCGAGGTGATGCGGGGTGAGGTTTCTGTTGTTGAATGCATCTTGGTGCCCTACTGGGAAGGAGAAGGAGTTCTCTCCCTCTCCTTGGACTGGTCCCTTGTTGATCTCGATCTCCTCTCTACCAAACCAGGTTTGGCAGTGTCCATAACCCCTTTGAGTGAGGTGTCATCCTTACAAGGTGTGCAAGTTGCTACCCCACTGGGTGGGTACGCCATTACCAGCCAAGAGGCAGATGACACGCTCTCTGTAGAGCTTTCTCCTGAAGACGGGATGCTCCCAGATGGAAGAGCAATCCAGCTTGTACTCAGTGCCATCCCTGCCGGACTCTATGAGATCTTGGTAGAACTTTGCACAGAGGAAACTTCTGTACGGCTCTGGAAGGGTGTCCGATTTGCCAGTGTTATGGAGGGCGGGACCACTTCCTTGGATATCTCTTTGCTTGACCCAGTCCTACAAACAGGAAGCATAAGATTCCCGATAGAGGAACATCTCGATCCTCTTGGGGTTTCATTCTCCTCCGCTGCTCCCTCTACCTTGTACCCTGGTCAAAAAGGGAAATTCACTGTTGCTGTCACTGGGCAGGGAAATGATTCTTCTCTGTCCTATACTTGGTATGTGAACGGAGAAGAGGTGGAAAGCGAAACTGGGACTGAGACTGAAAGCGAAAGCGATGAGGTCTCCCTTGAAACCCTTCTCTTTAGTCTTACAGAAGCTGGTCAGTACACCATTACCAGCAGCGTAACGGAAGAAGACAGCGGCGGGAATCTTACCAACTGGGGAATGGCACAGTGGGAGCTCACGGTGGAACAAGGGGAGGTAGACTAATGAACCATATTCGCCCCTCTTTGATTCTGCTTTTTGTTCTCTCCTTCCTGTTTCTTTTTAGTGGTTGTGCTGAGTATAGCTCCACTGAATCTGGAAGACTCGAGATTCGTTTCTCTGAGCCAAAGACAAAGAAAATTTACCTTCCCTCCATCTCCTTGGATATTGCCTCCTATAAGATTACCTTGACCAATGGAAGTGAGACGAAAACCTATGAGGTGGAAAAACAAGATTCCTTGGTTATTGAAAGTCTACTTCCAGGCCTTTGGACCATCGAGGTTGCCGGTTACAACAGTTGGGATGGTTCTGCTTCCCAGGTAAGCGGACAGCAGGTGGCAGCTTTGGAGAAGCAGAGTAATGGAAGCCGGTCGATGGTGTGCAGTGTGAAGCGAGGGGATGTTACCTCGCTCTCCCTTACGCTTGTTCCGATCAGTGAAGGAACAGGTACTCTTTCCCTGACTGTGAACTGGCCACAGGAAAGTCCAGGTTCTTCCCTCATTCTTACCAACCCAATACTGAAGATAGAGGTCAGCGGGTACAATGCACATGGCAGCGTTTATGAGGACAACAGCAGTTATTCAGAGGAGTTTGTGGTGGATAATGTTGCCAATACCCACGAACAAGTCCTAGAAAATTTGGTTCCTGGCTGGTATGAAATCAAGACCAGCCTTATTCCCCAGAATGCAACAGGGGATGCTACTCTGTTCTACCGAAGTATCGACTTTGCCCAAGTAGTGCCGAATGATGAAACAGGTACAAGCGGGTTGTTGGACATCACCGCCGAGATGCTGGTAACCGGCTCTATTGACTGGAGTTTTACTCTGGATATGGAACAAGCTCTGGAGAACCTATCTATCACCCAAGTAATGGCTGATGAGGTAGCCTATGCTGAAGTTCTCCAGCACTTCTCCTGTACCTATGAGAGTCCTACAGCCTCCTACCAGTGGTATGTGGATGGTGTTGCTGTCACGGAAGAAACCTGTCAATCCTTATCCTACAATTTCAGTAACCATGGATTACACCGTGTCATGGTGGCAGTACAAGACGGAGGGGTCGTCAATGGAGAGGAAATCACCATGGACATAAAACCAGCCTACACCATTGGCAACCATGGTCAAGCAGGGGGCTGGGTCTTCTACTGTGACACAGAGGGGTCCTATGAAGGGTGGACCTATTTGGAAGGTGCTCCCGAAGATCTTCCAGATACCATGACTTGGAGTAATGTAACTGATGTGTTTGTGGGTACCTCACGAGAGATTGGAACTGGGGCGGCTAATACTGTTGCAATCACAGAACAAGAAGGACATGAGACCAGTGCAGCACTTGCTTGTACCCTTTATAATTATGGAGGCTTTGACGATTGGTTTTTGCCCTCTATTGATGAGCTGAAAAAGCTTGTGGAGGTAAATACCCAGTTTAGTCTGTTTACGATAGGAGAGGACATGTGGAGTTCAAGTGAAGGGCAAGCCTATGCCGCCTATGATCATACAGGAGGGTTGGTGTATAAAGGCAATAGCTCTTCTTGTACGGTCCGCCCCATCCGGTCATTCTAGGGAGTTGAGATAGATGCATAAGATGATGAAGAGACAACAAAACAGAATAACACTAATCATACTTGCGATGATGTTTCTGTTTGCATTCTCTTCCTGTGATATAAGCCTTGCTCCAGAGGGTGCGCTGAGTGTAACCATTGTTGAACCAACTGCTGAGAAGTCCTTGAATATTGAGCCTGAAGGTGTGGACTTAGCTATCCAGAAATACACGATTACCCTGACCAAGATTGATACTGAGGTTACTGCCACCAAGAACAAGGGAAGCGATACCTCCTATGTTATTGAAGGACTTACGGTTGGAAGCTGGAGTATGCAGGTTGTTGGCATAAACAGCGCTGGCAGTATTGTAGCTGAATTGGAGGGAGGCCCACTTTCTGTAGGCGTTCAGCGTGGGAAGGTGAGTGAGGTATCTGCTCGTATGGTTCCTTGCTCTGGTAACGGCACCTTGTCCATCTCCGTGGCCATAGAGGGTACCTATGACCTATTAAATACCCCTTCTGTTACGGTTAGGGTAATGGACGAGAACGGATCCCTCAAATCATCGACACCACACACTGTTCCCTTCAATGGAATGGTTGTTCCCGATATCCCGTTGCCAGCCGGTTGGTACCAAGCAAACATTCTGCTGAAGGATGGAGATTCTGTGTTGGATGCACAAACCTTCTATCCCCGCATTGCAGAAGGTGAGGTGACATCGCACTCCATACGTTTTGACGTCGGCTCCTACAACATCGGGGATATCGGCCCTTCTGGTGGCCTAATCTTTCATGCATTCAGTGACACAGAAGAGCTGGATGCTGTGGGTACAAACAATGCAACCATTCATGGGCCGATTCGCTCCACCATCGATGGTTACTCGGGGATGAAGTTCTTTGACTCAGGATCATATCTGGAATTGAATGAGGATCTTCACATCATTCCCAATGTATTTGAAGCGAAGATCTATGTATATGAGAATCATGACGCTAGCAGGGTAGGAATCATAGCAGGGAACTTTGATGGAAGTTCGTCAGATAATACCCATACCATGGGCTGGGAAGTGTATACCAACGGGAATCCCCGAATATGGTGGGATGGAGGTGCCAAGGATTTTATCTATAGCTATGATGTTCGTAAGAGCAAATGGATTCATCTGAAGTGGGTACGGAAAAACGATACAATTCTCCTCGAGGTTGATGAGGGTGATGGCTTTACTAGTATCTCCCCTTCTCCTAATCCTAATAACCCTTGTACGATCGGATCCGGGAATGATGTATATCTTGATGACACTGGTAGAAAGCTTCGCATCGGAAGCGACTATCCCAATACACGTCAAGCATTCAATGGCTATATAGCGGATGTGAAGATTTATGATAATGCAGAGAACCTCGTGTTGCATTATCCGATGAAGCGTTACTTGGAAGCAGCTCCTGATGACCTGCGTGTGCTCAGCAACGAGACTGTTACATGTGATAGCTCCCTTGATGGCTATGATACAGCAACCAGCCAATTCAGTTTTGGTAGTAGCTATGGATCTGTAGAGACCCATCAGAACCTAGGCTCAGGTAGTCTCTCCACGGAGAATTTGGTTGCCGCTGGTGGATCCACTGATGCGTATGCTCCTCGTTTTGCATCTGTCCTTGTACATAATGGGTTTGAAGACTGGTTCCTCCCCAGTAAGGCGGAAATGGAAGAGATGGTGAAGGTCTTGCACAACCAGTACAATCCACTTTCCACCTTTCAGGAGAATTCCTCCTATTGGACGTCCTCACAAGTAATAAATAGTACTGAATCGTATTGTCAAACCTTTTCTCCTGCTTTTGTGGATGCTGTTTCTGAGAATAGTGATAATCCTTTGCATGTAAGGCCTGCCCGGTTCCTGTAAGGGTTGTATTTTATGCAAGTTCGAGAAAATAGGGAATCGAAAGTTGGTCGATATGTCGACTAACTTTCAGATAAAGACTTTTCTCTTTTCCCATTACATCCGTGATCATCATTTGTGTGGTAATAGCACTCTCTCCAGGTGAGAATGGAAAGCTCGCTCTGCAGAATTCTTGTCCAACTTTGATATTCTTTTTGTGTGTTTGTAAGACAAAAGTATGCATAAAAAACCTCCAGAAAAGGTTACTTGGAGCTCTATGTGGTGTTAAAATCAATAGAAGTGAGAAACTGATGGATTTCTGGTATTTATATGGCAATCTTGATGATAGTATTAAAATTATGCATAATAATGTGCTTTTTGTCACAATAATACAGTTCTTTTTTTTTGTGGAAATGTCGTTTTTAAGCCTGTGTGGTTGAATAATCACTCTATAAATGCAATGATTGCATATAACCTTATCCATAGGGAGAAAATATGAGTAAATTTGAAACATTGCTAAAAGAAAAGATGAGTGAAGAGAGTTTCCAGAAGCTTGCAGCCTTGAAAAATGAAAAGGTGATGGACTTCGTAGGAACCTTCGCTGAGCACTGTGATCCCAAATCCATCTATGTATGTGATGACAGTGAAAAAGACACCCAGTATGTAAGAGACCAGGCCTTGGCCAAAGGCGAGGAGCACACTCTTGCAAACTCCAAGCAGACCATCCACTGGGACGGATATGGCGACCAGGCTCGCGACAAGAAGAACACCCGCTTCATGGTCTACAAGGAGAACATGGATAAGATGGCTTCCCTCAACTCCGTCGAGTATGAAGAAGGCTTGAGCGAGGTTATGGGCATTGCAAAGGGAATCATGAAGGGCAAGGACGCCGTTGTGTTGTTCTACTCTGAAGGTCCTACCCAGAGCCCGTTCACCATCCCTTGCGTGCAGTTCACCGATAGCTGGTATGTTGCTCACTCCGAGAACATCCTCTACCGCACTGCTTATGAGCACTTCCTCAACATGAAGGAAGATGAGAAGGATGAGTTCTTCCGCTTCATTCACTCCGCTGGTGAGCTCGATGAGAACAACTGTTCAAAGAACCTGCAGGATCGCAGAATCTACATGGATACCCAGAACAACATCGTATACTCCATGAACGACCAGTATGCTGGTAACTCCGTTGGTTTGAAGAAGCACTCCATGCGTCTTGCAATCAACAAGAGCGGTCAGGAAGGTTGGCTCTGTGAGCACATGTTCGTCATGGCTGCAGTAGACAAGAAGAAGGATCGTAAGACCTACTTCTGTGGTGCATACCCCTCCGCTTGTGGTAAGACCTCCACTGCGATGATCCCCGGTGAGCAGATCGTCGGTGATGACATTGCTTATTTTAGAAACATCAACGGTGAATTCCGCGCTGTTAACGTTGAGTTTGGTATGTTCGGTATCATCAAGGACGTCAATGAGCAGGACGACCCCGTTATCTTCAAGAACTTGATGATCAACCAGGAAGTTATCTTCTCCAATGTCCTTCGTGGCAAGGACAACAAGCCCTACTGGCTTGGCATGGGTGTTGATGCTCCCGATGAAGGCCGCAACCACTTTGGTGAGTGGAAGAAGGGTGTGAAGGACGCAAATGACAATGAAGTTGGCGTTGCACACGGTAATGCCCGCTACACCATGCGCCTTGACTACCTCGACAACATTGACAAGGCTGGCTTCGAAGCGAAGGACGGCGTCAAGGTTGAAGGTGTTCTCTACGGTGGACGCGACAGTGACATCACCGTTCCTGTTGAAGAGTCCCCGAACTGGAAGGATGGTATCCTGATGAAGGCTGCCACCCTGGAGAGTGAGACTACCAGTGCAACCCTCGGCAAGGAAGGCGTACGTACCCCCAGCCCGATGGCCAACATGGACTTTGTCTCCTATCCTCTTGGCACCTACACCATGAACAACATCAAGTTCGGTGAAAGTGTAAAGGATGTTCCCAAGGTATTCAGCAACAACTACTTCATGCGTGATGAGAATGGTCACTTCATGACCAGCAAGCTCGCCAAGAAGGTGTGGCTGCACTGGGCAGAAGGTCGTATTCATGGTGAATATGAAGCACTGGATACTCCTACCGGCAAGATCCCCCTCTACGAGGACCTGAAGGCTCTCTTCAAGGAACACCTCGATGAGGATTTCTCCAAGGAGAAGTATGACTACCTCTTCACCTTCCGCTGCACCAAGTGGGTTGAGAAGCTTGAGAGGACCAAGGCTTACTACAAGAAGATGGATCCGAATACCCCCAAGGAGATCTTCGAGTACTGGGATGCAGCAATCGCCAAGATCAACAAGGCGAAGGAAACCTATGGTGACCTGATTCTTCCTGGCGCTTTCAAGGGTTAAGTATCTCTTGAGCATCTAAAGTATAAACACTAGTACAACGGCACGCATGGAATTCCATACGTGCCGTTGTTATGTAGTGAGCTACATGCTTCTATTCATTGATGATTGAGTCAATGATTGCTGCTGCCAACTCCTCTCCTCTGTCGAACCACTCTACCTCCACCTGTAGCATGATCCGCTCCTTGGTTATTTTCACCACCATTGCACCGTGAATAACTTCCTCCCCATAGGGATGGTTATAGGTGTAGGTGATCACATAGGACTGGGTTGCATAGTCGATCTCATTCTTCACTACTGTTCGATTTTTCAAATTTGCATTGTTTTCCAGCTGACGCTCGATATCTTTCTTTGACTGGAGCAGGTAGTTCTGACGGGAGATCGAGGAGGATAGGATTGCCTTTATGCCTTCTATGGCGGTGATTTTGCAGTAGTAGCCATCGGTTTGCAAGGTGTCGGCTTGGGTTTTTATGGTATGGACCTTGGTCCCTCCCTGACCTGGTAGATAGACGGCGCTTGCTTTCCAATCAGGGGAGCTTGTCCAAAGGAAGGTCTCCTCTGATCCAAAGATCGGGTAACGCTGCAACGTTTCTGGTTGAGCGCTCGTGGTGGATTGGTCCTCCTTGGGTGGTTTTAGGGTATCGAGGAATGCTATCCCGCTGGAAAGGAAGTCCTGGTAGACAGGTTCCCAATTCGACTTCTCTTCCTTTGTATAGCGTAAGGAGAGAGAGATAAGGGTATCTCCTGCGTGGATGATATACACCTCGCTGTGAATTCCGGTAAGCGTTTCATATGCGTATTTCCAAGCGAACATTCCATCAATTTCTGTGGTGGTCAATGGGTACCAGACGCGTACCGGTTCTGCTCTTCGGGTAGCTTGCTCAAATACCTGGGACGCTTGCAGGAACTCTTCTTGGGTGAACGCTTTGCTTTGGTCCCGGAAGGCTGCATTGGTACGCTCCTGGTTTACGTGTTCTGCCTTCAGGGTAATGGTGTTGTTCTTTGCTGGAAGGAGTTTCTGTTTCAAGGTACTTGCACCCTTGGGTTGGATGGTATAAGTATAGGAGTCTTTAGGTTGTGCCTGAAGGGCGAATACGCGTTGCAAGTCCGTTACCTGTATTTCCATAGTCTCAGGAACGGTAAAGGTGAAGTGTGGGGTTGTAATACTCTGCCCTGCACTGAGTGATGAGCTGGCTGCAATAAGTAGTATGGTGAGAATTGTGGCTGTTCTATGCTGTTTCATATGCTTGGATCCTGTTCTCCTTTTATTCAGGTGAACCTTCTCTCAGCTAGCAATACAGAGATGCTCCTCGGTTTCTTTCAGTATAGCACATGGATTCAAAAAGAGGGGGTAGGAGAATATGCTGATAAAGAACGTCTTCTCTCTTCCTTTGGTAGTGTACTATGGCTTTCTGTCCAAGGATATTCCTCTGATGGTGAATGTCCCTGTTGGAATTCACGAATCGGGAGCAATCAATCCTCTGTCCATTGCTCTTTATTGTGGATCTCATCTATGATGAAACGTACTCCGGTGTTGTCAGGTGGATTCAGACGTAGCAGCTTGCAGGCAATCTTCTCAGCCTCGTTGAAACGATTTTTGCTCCAAAGCAAAATACAGTAGCCGTGGAGAGCCCTCAGGTAAGGTCTATTTTCAAGACAGAGCCAGAGTGCTACGCAGTCAAAATTCGGTGGTAGATTTCTCTCTGCAATGGCAATGGCTGCTCGATAACAGTTCTCTGCATTCCGAAAGAAGAAGGAACTGTGGATGTAGGGATTTGCAATATGCACCAAGGCGTCAATGCACTGGGGAAACTCCTCCCACAGTTTGGTCAGGATGTCATAACGCCTTGATGGGTCCGCGCTATCTGCAGCCTCAAAGACGGGGTCGGAATTGGGGCCATAGAAGTCGAATCCTGTGTAATCATGAAACTCGATGGATGGTCTTTTGCCTCCTTTCAGGCATTTTCCAACGAGTCCGGTGAGTTCTCCGGGACCATACCAATCGAGGGAAGAAACCATTTCACTTTCTTCATAGTCATGTCCTGGGACGTCGATGGAGTCAAGGTTGAAGGAAAAATGCTGTACTTTCCCGCTTATGTAGGTAGTTTTGTTGAACTGCCACCGTTTTGTTTCAAGAAATACTACGGTATCAAGTATTGCCACCGTATATGCTCTCGTTTTGACGGAAACAATTTCTTTCGTATCAAGGTCCCTTGCCCGGAATCCTTGTGAGAGGATTTTTAGTACGAGAAGAGTGCGTATGCATGTGTCCATTGATTCTTCTTCTCCTGTTGCTGGTCTGAATTATTTGGTTTTCAATGACAACCAATTGATATAATGGTAGACTTTCCCCATGCGTAACACAACCTCTGCAACCCCGATCTACAGGAATTGGGTCTCAACCAAGCTTATTGTTGCCCCCGGCATCTTAGCCCTAGGGACTGCTGTGCTGACCGCTTCCTACTCCTGGATTATGATCTTCCCATTCCTCTTCCTGCTGATGATGCTGTATTTCATCTATGCGCGTTACTTGTTCTCCCCGGCGGGTAAAAACATGCAGGGAGAACTCCAGTCGATGTTGCTTGAGGAAGTTGTGTGGGACGGAAGGGGGAAGGCTTTGGATATTGGTTGTGGCAACGGTGCCCTGGCAATCCGCCTGGCCAAGAAATATCCAGAGGCAAGTGTTTATGGTATTGAATACCGAGGGTTCCGTGAAGAAGTCTGCAAGCAGAATGCATTGCTTGAAGGAGTAGCGCAACGGGTAACCTGTATTGGGGGGAGTATAATCGACCTACCTTTTGAGGATGAGGAGTTTGCCTTGGTGGTGAGTAACCTTACCTTCCACGAGGTAAAGGATCTGAAGGATAGAAGGGAACTCATGGAGGAGGCGCTTCGTGTGTTGAAAGATGGAGGTCTCTTTGTGTTCCAGGACCTTTTTCTTACCAAGAAAATGTTCGGCAACCTTGATCCCATGCTGAACAAGCTTGCTTCCTGGGGAGCAAAGTCGGTTGAGTTCGTCAACACCAGTGAGTCAGAGCGAATTCCCAGTATTCTCAGAACTCCGTTCATGGTAGGGACAATTGGGATAATCAAGGGGAAGGTGTAGATTTAAGCTGATGGTTCACTGATGAGATACCCCTGTTTGCAGGGGAGATACACTTCTTTTAATAGCATGGGCGAGGGATACTCTTCCTCCCTCGCCTTATAGACTACATTTAGATCAGGAAATAATCGATTGCAATTGTTGCATACATCGGTCCCAGATTACCATCGGTGGTGTAAAGATATAAGCCTGTGTAGAAGTTCAGGTCCTCCATGATGCTGTAGTTGAAACTAGCCCAGGGATTGAGATCGTAGGTGTAGTCAGTATCCTTGAAGAGGCCGCTGGTGGTGTAGAGATCATATACGGTAAAACGCTGATCGAGCCCTGCCATGATCTGAAAACGCTCCTGTACAAAAGAGCAAGAAAAACTGCCTGTCTGGTATGCTGTATAGTCAAAGGACTCGTCATCCGTATCGTAGTCGACCATGGGAAGACATACAAGCATGTTTGCCTGCACCCAAAAATTGTCGAACAGTTCGGCACCGGCATTCAGGCGACCAACAGGGCCAGCATGCACGGTTGTGGTGGTTGCTGCATCCTCAAGCAGATTGGCCAGGGTTGCTCCTGCTTCCATCCCAAATCCGAGGCGAACTCCGTCAAAGTAGTGGCTATAGCGATCTGATGTCCAGACCTCTTCCATTTTGTTTATAGGATAGTATGCTCCAAGTCCCATCAAATCCAAGATAGTTGAATCACTGGCTTGGATTCGGTTGAGTTGGGTTCGCAGCCCAATATGCAACAGTGATTCACTCTCGGGCTTCTGGAATCGATAGAAGGTTTCTGAATAGAAGGAAGGGAACAGGGTATCTAGTGAGTCCCCCATCTGATAGGGCAGGGAAAGATTTGCATACCCTTTGAGTCCTCCCTCGTTGATATCTCCAAAAGAGTACGTTGCCATTGGATAGGCTTCAATTTCCAAGGATTCCAGATCCTTGCTGTCAAGTACATCAAAGGCACTTGCTTCCATGCTGAGATACATGGTTTGATCCAACGCAAACGAGCCAAAGAGAACAAGGGTAAGAATTACAACTCCCATCACAATCCGTTTCATCTTCATGGTACTACACTCCTTTTTTTTGTCATTTGTAAGGTGACTCTCCAATCGGACCATACTGTCGGTGATATTCTACGGTAAGGGGAGAAGAAATTCAGAGAAAGTCATTTAAAAGCTCACTGGAGGAGACTATTTGTAACGAGTTCGTTCCTTTTGGAGCGCTTAAAATAGGCAGAGGAAGAACTCCCATTTCTTTTTGGCCCGTGTTGATGGTTAAGGACCAAGGAGAGAAGCAAGGCTTCTCATACACTAGGGTAATGAGATTGTCAGGCCTCCTCCTTTGATCCAAACCTTCTCACCATCAGGCATTTGCAACGTGTGTATTGAGAGTCTTCTTGTGCTGAAGGAATAATGCCTAATTGGCGGGATTATTGCGTCGACCACGAAATTTATTGACAACCCCCTCATACATAAGTCATCTTTACTGTGTTCGTGTTAATACAAATAAAAGGATGTGTGTAATGAAAAAAACAGTAATGTTGGTGATTTCCCTGGTTCTGCTTCTTGGTGTGTTTACAGGTTGTGATATGGCAATGGATGCCGCTACTCTCTCTAGTCGTACAGCTGGCTTCGATGGTCCCCTCGATTCTCAGCGTGCTCTGAAGAACAACAAGCCGGTTTCCTTCACTGCCTCTGTGCAACTCTTCCAGGATTTCACTTCAGTTGTAACAAGGGATATGGGTAACAGCAATCATCATAAGACCATTGAAGAGACACTCTACAGCTTCATGGATCTGGGTCCCTATGGCCAGTATGGTGGCCTGGTTTCTTCTGATTGGGACCTCTTGGACGGCAAGCTGGTTGTCATGGGTAATGTAACCAACTACAACCTCGATGAGGCTACCACTGAGATTGGGGGTTCGAACCACAGTGTGATCAGCATTGTTGATCCTGCAACCGGTGAAGTCGTTGCCTCCCTCGATGCCAACGGAACGGTAAAAGGCTCGTTGTTTGGTGCTGAGATTGCCATGAACTGGGTCATGAAAGAGAATAGTGCAGGAGTGAATGCAAGAGGAAAGGTTGAAGGCTTGTTCACCTGGTTAGTGATTGATCCCAATACAGGGGCTCCCAATCCAAACTACATCCCCAATGGTAATTTTGTGCTGACAGGGACCTATAAGTAGATACGGTTTTTGTAACCGATTAGTTTAAAACTCTTCATACCTGCATCTGATTTCTTCAGTTGCAGGTGTTTTGTTTGTCTGATGCATAAAATATGTTCTTCTATTGCTTTCTTGTTTGGATGAGCGAGATTCCTACAGAAACGTAATTATCGGATAGTATCGGATACAAGCCTTGAATTATCGGATATTATCGGATAAAATCCATTGTATCGGATAATATCCGATACAATCCGATACGGAGGAATACGATGCATTATGACGCTATCGAGTCGAAGATTCTGGAGTTCAAGGAACGATTGGATGAATATTCTCGGTTGCTCGAGACAGTCACAGCCTTCGCGAACACGCAAGGAGGAACGATTATTATTGGTATCAGGGATAGTGATCGTCTGATTGTTGGCTTGGATAGAAAAGAGATTGAGCGCTACAGCCAAGAAATACCACAGGTCATTGCAGATGCTATATCTCCACAAATTGCTGTAGATATATATGAGCAACATCTTAAAGGAAAAACTTGTGTAACCATACGTGTATTCCCCTGTCCACAAAAGCCGTGTTTTATAAAGAAACTAGGGCATCCTTCAGGGGTTTTTCTCCGCTTCGGAGCTCACAACAGGAGAGCTGATGCTTATGCAATCGAACAGTTTAATCAAGAACGTAGTGGGATGCGATTTGAACAGCAGCCTTGCTTCAGTATCTCCTATGAGAACTTATCGAAGGAACTGCTAGAGGCCGTCTTCGCTAGTTTTGACCAGTCAATCCTCATCGGTGCAGGATATGGCTCTACTGACGTTTCAGGTAGAACCATTCCAAATGTCGCCGGAACTCTATTGTTCTACCCTGAGCATCAGAGAATCATCCCAGAGTCGGGCATTGTGGTAAGTGTCTATGCAGGTACAGATAAGAAGCAGCTAATCAAAAAAGAAGATTTTTCTGGGGGTATTATACCCATGCTCGAACATTCTTTTACGTACATCTCAACTCTTTTGGGTACACAGTACGAGCGGGATGGACTGATCAAACAGCCAGTAAACTTTGAGATGCCTCTTGATGCCATCCGTGAAGCGCTCGTCAATGCAGTAGCTCACAGAGCCTATGATTATGAAGCTCCCATAAGAATTACCCTTTTCTCAGATAGAATTGAATTCCTAAACCCAGGAACCTTCTATGCACCAATCAACCCTGAGAATCTAAAGGAAGGGCTTTCCCGATACAGAAACCCTCTCATTGCCGATGCCTTGAGAAAGAAGGGGTACATGGAGAAGCAGGGAATAGGTATAAATCTTATTATATCGTCCTGTCTTGAAGAGGGGTTACCGGAACCTCAATTTGTAGAATTAGAGCATCATGTCAAATTGGTCATGTTCAGGAAATCCTCAAGCAATCCTTCTCCACAGCATGATCAGGACCCTAAAGACTTCATGGCAATGAGAGGGTACTTCACTGCACAAGGGCCTTTTTCTTCGATGGATCTTGCTCAGTATCTTGGAAAGTCCCAAGCCATGGCAAAGAAGATACTCAAAGAACTGCAAAACAAGGGAATGGTTGAAAAAGTAGGAAAAGGGCCTGCTACGAGGTACCGGTTTATTAGCTAGCTAGTAGAAACCTGTTTGATACGTTTTATCTTCTAGGGTGTATGGGGAAAAGGAAAGATCCCTTTCTTGTTTTTCATATTGCTTTGGAACGATCATTACGCCTACATCCAGTGTTTGATTTACTCTGATTATGTAGTCCAATAAAAAATTCTGTGCCTCTGGATTGACAAATATTAAAATATGTATAGATACTTAAGTATAACTTAAGACATACGTTCTGAAGCATTGTTTGCTGTTTTTGACTGTGGCGTAATGAAGTTCTTCTTTGCTGACCGTATCTTGGTACGGAGTTGCTTTTCAGTTGATGAGGCATGCAATGAAGTGGACAAAAAATGTAGAAAAGTCAGAACCAAGAAAATCTAAAAAATTATATTGTAATATATTAGAGATAGATATACCCCCATAACAGAAAAGAACTATAGTTGCTTATCTGATTTGTTTGGATCCTTTGCATGTCGCTAAGGATAGGTTTGTGCGCCTTTATACAAGCAAAATACATAGGAGTATGTATGAATACTATTGGTAAATGGATTGGAATCCTGGGAGTACTAGCTCTACTCATGGTCACAAGTTGTGACATAGGAATGACGGAATTGGATACACAAAATGTCGGTACCCTATCCTTGCAGGTAAACCAAGGTGGGGATTTCGTGGAGAAGACTTTGGTTCCTGCTATCTCCATGGATATTGTGCAGTGGAGAATTACAGGCACCGGGCCCGATCAGGAGAGTTATGGACCTCAAATCTTTGCACTCGATGCTTCAATACTGATCCCCGATCTCTATAAAGGTTCCTGGGATTTTACGGTGGAAGGGTTGAATGCAAGCGTACAAAGTATTGGAATTGGATCAAAGAGTCTGGTTATTTCAGCGGCTCAGACAACCAATGAATCGATCACGGTAGTGCCACTAAGCGGTAATGGAACATTACAGTTTGGTGTATCTTGGCCTACAAGCCTCTTTGACAATGACGTGTTTGTGGTAACGCTGACCGACAATGCTGGGGTAGAGCATACATTGGTCCCGACCTTGGACCAAACAGCAGGGACTGGTTCCTATAGTGGAGAATGGGCAGCTGGTTACTATGATCTGAATGTACAGTTGCTTGATGGGGCCACTGCGGTATGGGGTACCTATGAATCTGTTCGAGTCGTAGCAGGAGAGACCACAGAGGGAATTCTTGCATTGACCGAGGAGATGTTGAATATCAGCAATTATGGTGCTTTAAACCTAAATATTGTCGATGACATGCAAAACCCCTTTCTTGTGAGTCTCACTGGCGTTCCTAATGAAATGACTGCAGGCTCAACCATGCAAGTGAGTAGTTCAGTAGACCCTGCCAGCGAGAATTACAGTTATGTATGGTTCCTCAATGGTGTCATATTACCGGGTGAAACCCAGTCGACGATAACCTTTGGCGATACGCTTGGTATCGGCCACTACAATCTTGCTCTGCGAGTAAGTGATGGGACGGTCATATCCTCTACAACACTCTATTTCAGTGTAGTGCCTCCTGTGAATGTAATGATCGATCCTGATTACAATTTCACACCGGATGAATCTGATAGTACACCGTTCGATGTAGTTTCTA
The DNA here is from genome assembly GCA_050252715.1 of Sphaerochaeta sp. Lineage (GTDB taxonomy): Bacteria > Spirochaetota > Spirochaetia > Sphaerochaetales > Sphaerochaetaceae > Sphaerochaeta. Next base: position 46,906 of record JBFWKK010000007.1, read on the forward strand.
TTGTTCCATCCAATCAGGCTCAGGATGTGCCTGTTAGTTCATCAATCTCTGTGTACTTTGATGATCTGATCAATCCAATAAGTCTGAATGATGTCTCCATGGCTGTAACTGTTGCTGACCAGGTTGTAGAAGGTACCTATGCACTGGAACGCTCTGCCAATGACCTCTTTGCGGTGCTTCACTTCACCCCCTCACAACCGTTTATGGACAACGTGGATGTCACTATTACGCTGAGTAGTGAGAATGGATTGCTTGACAAGGGTGGCAATACCTTGGTCAGTGAGCTTGTCTATACATTCCGCACCGCTGCAGCGTATGCGGGTGATGTTTTAAACCTAGGTTTTGAAAGTGGGCTGAATGGGTGGAATATCACTGGCAATGGGGGAATTGTGGACCTTCCCTTTGCTTCTGATTTGTCTTTGGAAGGACTCAAGGCAGCCATGATCACAACCGATTCAGCGTTTGATTATGGTCTTTCTGGGACTCCATTGAATGAGGCAACCTCCATGCTGAGTAGCGGAAGTCTTGAGGTTCCGGGCGGATCTACAAAGTGTTCCTTCGACTACTATTTCCTCTCAGCTGAGTTCGAAGAGTATATTGGGTCACAATATGATGATACGTTGACGATGACCTTCTCTGGGCCCAACAGTACCATCGTAGAAACGATTGAGACGATCAATTCGTATCAATCAACTGACTGCATACAGTTGATCAGTACCCTGAACAACGATCTCTACCATACTGGAGGAAAGACGAAACAGGTAGATATTTCCACCTTGGGAAGCCCCATCACCATTAGTTTTGCAGTATCGGATGTTGGTGATCAGTCGTATCTCTCTGCTCTCTTGGTGGATAATTTCCGTTTTGAGTAGCCTTTGAAAGCTAGGATAGGACGGAGCACAAGAATATCTGTCAATCTACTGATGGTTCTATCTTTGCCTGGGAGAGGAGGGGATTCCCTCCTCTCCTTCTTGTCGGAAAGAGTTATGTGCTATTACTCAAAAGAAACATTCAGCTCTTTTTTCTTCAATATACAATCTGTGAGATAGAGATTGATGCTATTCTAATAGGGAATACCCTTCTTCTCTGCCATGTCATTGAAATAGGCAACTGTTGCAGAGTCAAGTCGAATGGTTACTTGTTGTTTGGGTAGTTTTGAGATATAGGGATTCTTGCCAGCATTTGAGAAATCATATTTGTTGTTCATCTTTGCCTCCAATATTGCTCTGCTTCTCGCTTGCTCGCTTTTCGAGCAGAAATAATGCGAATTACTTCATCTTCCTGGCGATAACAATAACATACAATTAATAAACGTAGCCGAAAACTATGGCCAAGGATTACAAACCGATCTTCATCAATTGAGTGCTCTGGGTCGGCGATGATTAGGGCATTAGGATCATAAAACACAGTTTCAGCTTCTTTGAAGGATATCTCATGTTTATTTTTGGTTAATTGCCTTCTTTTTCGGATCCCATGCAAAAAACTATCTCTTTCATACTTACATTATAATTATAATTCAAGTTATGGCTTCACTTGATTTTAGGAATGGACAAGAGTGTATTAAACCATCTATACCTTCAATCTCTCATGACTACTACTCATTGCCTCTTCAATGTTCGAGAAGATGGAGGATTCCTCTATAAGATGATGCTTCAGGAATTTCTCCTTCAGACTGTCGTTCAGACCACTGAAGAGTACCTGGATATCCTTTCTCTTCATATCGGAGAGAAGTACCCTCAGCTTTGTTATTCCATCTGAGTCTACGATGGGCACATAGCGGAAACGCAGGATAAGAATCTTGTAGCCTTTATCGAGTTTCTCTTCAATGTTCAATAGATGGAAAACCGACCCAAAGAACATGGGGCCGTTGATCTCCACAATCCGTATCCTCTTGTCATACTCTCCAAGCTCTTGGGAGAAGATCAACTGATCATCTACTTTGGAGTACAGCAAGGGGCTGAGTTCCACTCCGTCAGCCATTCTCTTCATGAAGAGGATAACTGCCAGAATGAACCCTACCGGGATAGCGATGGTAAGGTCGGTCAACAGGGTGAGTATAAAGGTAGTGAGTAGGACAGCAGACTCATACCGGTTCACCTTCAGACTATTGAGGAATACATGGATCTCACTCATTCTCCAGGCAACAATGATAAGGATGCCTGCCAGGGCAGCCATCGGGACAAACTTGACGACCGGCATTGCTACCAGGTAGATGAACAGAAGGGTGAAGGCATGCACAACGCCGGCTATAGGAGTACGTCCTCCATTGTTCACATTTGCTGCAGTTCTAGCAATTGCCCCAGTAACAGGAATTCCTCCAACCAGGGAGACTGCGGTATTAGCCAACCCCATGGCTATGAGTTCCACATTCGACCTATGGTGTCCACCGATCATGCTGTCTGCAACGACGGCTGAGAGCAGTGACTCCAGTGCACCAAGCAGGGCAATGGAGAAGGCTGCAGGCAGCAGGGTCATGATTATTTCTTGGTTGATCTTGAAGAACGTGAGCTCGGGAACCTGGAAGGTGATCACGCCGAATCGGTCTCCAATGGTCTCTACAGGAACCCCCAGTATTGAGGTCAGCAGGGTAACCAGAACCAGGGAAGCAAAGACAGCTGGAATTTTCTTGGTAAGTTTTGGTAGGAGAAGAATGATGGCTATGGTTGCAAGGCCCACTGTCAGTGACCAAGGGTCAGTGAGATGAAGATTGCTTGCATAGTAGACGAGTTTCTCCAGAAATTCGCTAGGAATATCTTTCTCTAGCAACCCAAGGAAATCATTGATCTGGGTCATGAAGATCAAGACTGCAATGCCGCCGGTGAAGCCGGTGATGAGTGTCTGGGGTATATACTTGAGCAGGGAACCCATCTTGAAGAGACCCATGAGGATCAGGATGATTCCTGCAAGGAAGGTCGCAATAAGGAGCCCCTCCATGCCATGGGTGGTAAGGATGGAGACAATGATGACGATGAAGGCACCGGTTGGGCCCCCGATCTGAACCCTGCTTCCTCCAAAAAGGGAGACGATGAGTCCTCCCACGATTGCCGTCAACAGTCCGGTCTCAGGAGATACTCCAGAGGCAATGGCGAAGGCTATTGCAAGGGGAAGAGCGATTACCCCAACGATGATTCCACTGATGATATCTTTTTTGATTTGCTCTCTTTCAATTCCCTCTTTCACAAGGGTAAAGAGCTTGGGTTCCCATTCCTTGGTATGCACTTCTTCTCTCCTGGGTGAGGTATACTCCAGTTTTAATAATATGCCAATTGGGTAATACAGATAATCCAAGAAAGAGTCAGTCTTCAGTGAATAGCTTGGGAATTTTATCATAATGATTGAACAGAAAGGAGCACTCTAAGTAAGAAGGTTGATGTGCCCTTAGCTCATCAAACTATGCTTGCAAGTGATATATTTCAAGTTAGCAACAGGAGCGGGACCTTTATCAATACATCATGCCCAATAACCATAAGGGAATAGTATTTCCCCCGGGGTAATCGGTTTCATCATGTATTACAAAGTCAGCTTTTTTGGGACGTTTAGAACGCCCTCCCACCTCAATTTTTACTTGACTTGAGCCTTTAGCTCCCATTTTGGAAATGACAAAATCTCCCGTGGTCTCGTCTTTTGTTGCTTCAACCAGATAGCCCCCATATGAGCAGAGCATGGTAACCAATGCTTCCCTTGCATTACCAACATCTCCCCCGAGTACTGTGTAGAAGGCTGGATCAGAGAAGAAGAGTTTCTCACCTGCGCTTTTTACTTTGTTGGTATGTTCTTTTCTGATAATACGGAGGAGGTCAACTGATTCCATTACCTGTAGTATTTGATAGAGTTTGTCAGCACCGATTCCCCAATCACTGCAGAGAGAACGGACCTGAAGGCGAGGAATGGATGTACCAGCCAGTGTACCAGAAACTGCCTTCATCAACCGCAGGTTGCCATCAGTTATAGAAGGAAGAAAGAAGGGGATGTCACTGTAGAGCGTTTTATCGAGAATTGAGAGCATTCGGTTGTTGAAGTCCCCCTCACTATAGAAAGGACGGGTCCCTATACCTTTATACATTCTGAATGCAGAAAGGATATCGGGGGAAGGTTGTACAGGAAGTGCTTTATTTGGAGAAAAGGGGTTGTACACTGGATACTCAACACCAGTTTCAAGGTACAGAAACTCCCGGAATGAGAGAAGTGGCATCTCAATATGCACGAAACGGCGAGAGAGATCACCTTTTCCCATTCTCAGACAAAGAGACGATGAATCACTAATCCAGAGCGTATGGTTAGGGAAGTCATCGTAGAGTGCTTTCATGTGTATGCTCCAGTCTTTTGCAAAATGAACTTCGTCAACTATTACCCCTGAATAGCCTGCAAGAAAGATGGAAGCGACGATTTCATAGAGACTCTCGGTGCCTAACGTGGGGTTGTCAGCCGAGAGGTACAGAATTCTCTGTTGTTGGGTGTCAGATAGTCTCTTGGCATGGTGGAGGAGGTAGGTCGTCTTTCCAACACCTCTCGGACCAGTGAGCATGAAGGTACGGGGGAGTATATCCCTATGCCTAACAAACGGTCGGAAGCGTTTAGGCAAGGAGGAAATTCGACGTAGCATGGTTGTCTCAAGTTCAGCAATTCTTTTTACAGTCATGGTATATATAGAATAGAAGCGATATGTTCCTAAGTCAAGAACAAAAAAGCCAAATTGTTTCTATGATAGGAATATTATACACATATTGTTTCTGTCACAGAAACAGATATATTAAACCCAGTGGATTTGAGCTCACAGTAGCACCTCCAGATATGTTCTAAGCACAGCTTCTATCTTGAGTTTACTTGCCATATCCATGAGTGTTGAGAAATCTGTCGATTTTAATTTAGCAAAACGGGTTAATGCTTGAGAAAAGATTTGTATA
>JBFWKK010000008.1:0-49475 GCA_050252715.1 Sphaerochaeta sp.
GGCAGATATTATCTTGAACCAGTGTGTTCTCTGTATTCAAGCTTTTCTCCTTAACTTAATTTTAAGAGGAAAACTTTTATTTAGAGGCCTTTTTATTTAAAATGTCCTTGACATAGGTACCACTTCACAAAGAGGCCTTTTTTTGAAAACTCTCGCAAAAATGAGTGACTCTCTTCTTGCTATGAAAACTCAAGCCCCCTATGCTGTTGTAGCTAGGGGGTTTCTATGAGGTCTGTCAATCGTGCTGCTTTTTTTGTGCTTCTCGTGCTATGTTTGGTGTTTGCAACTGGGTGCACCTCTCTTGAGAAGGGTGACACTATCTATCAGGTTTCCTTGCTCAATGCCTTGTTGCAGGGTGAATATGATGGGTTTGTATCGGTCGGAGCCTTGAAGGAGCATGGGGAAATTGGTATCGGGACCTTTGATACCTTGGACGGAGAGATGATCATGCTTGACGGCGTGGTGTACAAGGCAAAGGCTGATGGCACTGTTGAGGTGGTATCTGATGATGTTCTGGTTCCCTTTGCTGTTGTAACCCCGTTCGTTGCAGATGTTCTGGATACCCAAACTGGTGCGTTTCTTGATATTGAGGAGCTGAAAACATCTCTCGATTCAGGCATCAGCCAAACCACAGGAGACTTCAATCGATTCTATGTTGCCAAGGTACGTGGAACTTTCTCCCATGTACGGGTTCGCAGTGTACCCTCCCAGGAGAAACCATACCAGCCTCTCTCGGTAATTGCTGAATCCCAGAGAGAGTTTGCTTATGAGCAAGTGGAGGGGACCATTGTAGCCTTCCGCTCTCCTGACTATGTGCAAGGGATCAACCTTCCGGGGTGGCATCTGCACTTCCTCTCCAAGGATGGGCAGAAAGGCGGACACCTTCTGGAGGTGTCCACTACCTTTTCAGAGGTGCAAATTGGTGACATGCGCTCCTTCCACCTCATGCTCCCTTCCAGTGGCTCATTCGCTGCCATGGATATATCTGAAGACAGAAGCGAGGAGACTCAGGCCATAGAGGGGGTAGTACGCCCGTAGTATTTGCTACAGGGCTTTCCTTGCATGCTTCGCGTTTCTTCTCAGAACCAATTCCATCAGTGAGCCGCCTATCTCACGCCTGATCACCTCGCACTTGATGATGAACAAGAAAAAGATCGGGCCCTCTTCTTGGGAGAGTGCCTCATAGTTGCCCTGTCCCTTGCTGATGATCATATCTGCCGTTTTATACAGGTCAAGAAAGGCGGGATCGGCCTCACTGAGGATCAGGCCAGGAGTGCTGCTTCCGCTGGAAACAATGGTGGCAACTGAATCAAGCCCACAGTCATAGGCATCCTTGAGCAGCACATCATTCAAGATGGGTTTTCCCCTCGTAACAAAATACAGCTCAAGGTGGGGATATTCTTCTGCAATTGTCTCCAACAAGACACGGTCAAAGACAATCTCCCCCGCATTGTCCGCGATATACAATACCCTCTTTGCGTTGCCTAGTGAGGTCATGAAGGTGTTGAACTCAAACAGGGAACTGTCCTTTGCTTGTTCCAATAGGTCCCTTTGGTTGAGTATTTTTTGTATTTCAGCGTGTACATCCACCCCTTCAGGAAAGGCCCCAAAGTCGATGATGTTACCTGCACAGGCTAGACGTACTACTCGCTTCAATGGTGATTCAGAGGTGCGAACCATCTCCCTCAATTCATCGATGACTGCAAGAGCATGTCTGTTGCTCATATCCTTTATTGCAAGATAGGGATCTTCCTTCCCCGATTTTTCTGCAAACATCCGTTGCATATGGTAGGCCATTGCCGGTGGAGGCATATCCAAGGGAAACCGTTTCAATTCGCTGCCGATCTCATCCATGATCTCTTTGATCAATGCAGGGGATAGATGTAGGAGCTTTCCAGCCGATAAAACCTGCTTGAAAAAGCAAGGGAGACAGTCAAGAGTAGTGTTCATAGGTGCGAATATACCATATTGGGGAAGAAAGGAGTAGTTGTCAGAAGTCAGGCGAAAGCCCAATGCAGATCTAGCAAGAGCTTGCTCTATCTTCCCCGCTTGGCCTTTGGTATACTGACAGTGAGGATGCCACTATGAGAAGAGTTGGTGTGCATGAGACTCGTTTTGGAGAAGGTGGTGCCAGCGATATTGTCACGTTATTCTCGAGAGCGAGGGAGTATGAATATAATTTGCTCGAGATGGATGGAGAGCGACTGCTCTCCCTATCCCCACTTGGCCGTAAACGCATCTCGCTTGAAGCGAGGAACTATCAGCTGGATCTCTCCTACTCATTGACACTCCGCCATCCATTTGATCTCTCTGCCCAGAGTGATGAGGAGCGAAAACAGGGAATCAGCCATGTTGAACAGATCATAAAAAGTATCGGGGAGATGGGAGGAGGGAGCCTCAATGGTACCTTCTACACCGTATTTCCCCAGCAACAGCATATGATCGCATACAAGGATCAATTGTTTGAACAGAGTGTAAACAGTCTGAGAACCCTGGCCATCCTTGCTGAGGGTGAAGATGTGTTGTTGAATATCAGACCGGTAAACCGATACGAGCACTTCTTTCTCAATACAAGCCAGGATGCCCTGCAGTTTGTGCGGGCGGTCAACCATCCAAGTTGCGGCATTGACCTGGATACCTTTCACATGAATATTGAGGAGGAGTCCATGGAGAAGGCCATAGAAATCTCAGGTTACTACTTGCACTGTTTTCATATCCGAGAAAATACAGGGGATGCGCTGGGAAGAGGCTCGCTCGATTGGGACCGTATCAAGCAATACCTCGATGCAGCCCACTATGAAGGAACCATTGTACATGCCCCTGATCGGTTGCTTGGGCATGATCAGATACCTCCCTTTGAGGGCAAACAGATCAAGGCAATACTCTCATAAATAGACAAAAACAATAAAATGTTGACAATCTCCATTTCAGTGGTACAATTGGTAATACCAAATAATAATTTGGTATTACCTAAAAGGAGTATCACAATGAAAACAAGAACTACTGTTTTGTTTGTCCTCATGTCTTTGATGCTTGTCTTCTCTCCACTGTTCGCAGCCGGAACAAAAGAAGATAACGCAGGCGGAGACAAAAAAATTACACTGACGTTTGTTGAGACAATGACAAGTCCTTCTCGCACCACACAGATCCAGGAGATGATTGCCGCTTATGAAGCATTGAATCCCAATGTTACCATCAACTTGATCTCTCCTCCCTATGAACAGGCCGACAATAAGCTTACCTTGATGTTGAACAGCAACCAGGAGCTGGATGTCATTGAGGTTCGCGATCATACAGTCAAGCAATTCGTCAACAATGGGAAACTTGTTGACTTGACCAGTTACATGGAAACATGGGAAGAAACGGATAATCTGTTGCCATTGACCCTCAGTGCTGCCAAGACGGTAGATGACACCCCGTACATGATCCCACAGTTCTTCTTTGTCAAAGGTCTGTTTGTAAGAACTGACGTACTTGAGAGCTATGGGTATACCGAGATGCCCAAAACCATGCAAGAGTTGTATGAGATGTCAGAAGCAATCACCAATAAAGCTCCCAACCAGTATGGATTCGGGTTCAGAGGAAAGGGTAGTGCTTTCAAGATTTCTGATATCATGATTCTCAGTGATGTCGAGAACATTGATGTCAACAACATCTACAAGACCGAAGATGGAGCTTTTGCTTTCAGCAACCCGGTTGCCAGAGAAGCTGTAGCTGATTACGTTGATCTGTATAAGAACGCAGTTCCTTCCGATGGTTTGAACTGGGGCTTCAATGAGCAGGTCAATGCCTTCATTAGCGGCACAACCCCATTCCTTGTACAGGATCCTGATACAGTAAGCATGGTCGCTGAAGCTCTTGACCCCTCACAGTACACAGTCATTCCAATGCCTGTCGGCAAGAGTGGAAAAACCTATCTTGATTATGGTTTTGCCGGACTTGGCATTTCCACCACCAGCAAGAACAAGGATGCAGCTTGGGATTTCCTCTCATTCATGCTGAGTGCTGAGAACAACGCTGATTTCTGTCGTTCCTATGGGCCCCTTCCTGTACACACCTCAACGTATGCAAATGATCCATACTTCTCCAGTGGTGTATACAAGTCTTGGGAGACAGAGATGTCCGATCCCTCCACCTATGTATTCGTGAAGTACCCGCTTGATAGTCCTAAATATCCGGCTTGGGCACAGGTGCAGGAGCAGAGCATGCAGTCATTGTTGCTTGGAGACCTCACGGTTGATGAAGCAATCGCTGCTTGGGAATCGTATTGGAAATAATTGAACAGTAACGTATTACTTCCGGAATGGGATATCTATTCCGGAAGTATGTCGTTTTAGGTGGTCTTCATGGAACGGAACTATTACCGCTGGATGTTGGTTCCAGCGATGCTTTTCCTTACAGCATTCATTTACATACCCGTTGTACGGGGAGGTGTCATGGCCTTCCAGAGCTACAACATGTTTGATTTGAGTGCTTTGCGTTTCAATGGGTTTGACAATTTCATTGCAGTAATCACTGATTCTAATATCAGCTTTGCACAGATACTGTTCAATACTGCCATCTGGTTGTTTGGGTCATTGTCTCTGCAATTTGTCTTAGGGTTCTCCTTGGCCTTGCTCTTGAGAAAACCCTTCAGAGGGCGGGGCATATACTCTGCCTTTGTGTTTTATGGATGGGCCCTCAGTGGGTTTGCAATCGGACTCACCTGGGCATGGTTGTTCAATGGACAGTTCGGCTTGATCAACGATGTTCTTATCCGTCTCGGAATCTTGAATCAGCCTATAGGGTTCCTTTCAAATCCTGATTTGGCCATGATCTCAGTCATTCTCCCCAATATTTGGTATGGTGTTCCCTTCTTCGGTATTATGCTTCTTGCGGCTTTGCAATCGGTGCCGAATGAATTGTACGAAGCTGCTACCCTCGATGGGGCCGGCGCTTTTAGGAAGTTCTTTTCTGTTACAGTACCGTATGTGAAACCCACCATTATAAGCACAGTACTGCTGAGAACGATGTGGATCATGAATTATCCGGATATTATCTATGCGATGACAGGTGGAGGACCAGTGAACCGGACCAACATTTTGGCCACGCAGATGATCAATAAGGTATTCAAGGAGTATGACTATGGCCAAGGTTCAGCCATTGGCGTAATTATCATGGTATTGCTCTTTGCCTATGCAATCATGTATCTCAGAATCACAGAAAAGGGAGGTATTGATTCAGTATGAACAAGAAACATGTATTCTCTCTTGGCCGTGGTATTCTGTTGTGTTTGTATTTGCTGGCTGCAATTCTGCCGTTGTACTGGATTGTTGTAACCAGTTTGAAGGGACCGAAAGAAATTTACACGATGCCCCTGAAGTATTTTCCGTCCTCTGCAACACTGGATAGTTATCGCAAACTATTTTCTTTCTCTAATTTTGGACTGTATTTCAGAAACTCTTTGCTAGTGGCACTAGTCTCATCCTTCTTGGCGATGTTTGTATCGGTACTCAGTGGGTTCTCCCTATCACGATACCCTCGTCAAAGGACCAAGGGGTTGTTGCAATTGGCGCTCTATTTCACACAAACCATTCCAACCTTCATTATCATGGTCCCCATCTTCACCATGTTCTCGAAAATCGGTTGGGTGGATAGTACTGCTTCCCTGATGCTTGTCTACGTTGCAACCGTAATTGCATTCTCCACCATCATGAGTAAAAGTTTCTTTGACCGAATACCTGTCAGTCTCGAGGAAGCGGCGAAAATAGACGGTTGTTCTATGTTTCAATCGTTGTATCATGTCATTTTGCCGGTAACACTGCCAGGTATGGCAGCTATTTTCAGTTTTGCATTCATCAATATCTGGAATGAGCTTTTCTTGGCAGTCATGCTTTTGATGTCTGATCAGAAGATGACCATACCAGTTGCATTGAATTCGTTTATTTCAAAGGCAGGTATCAGTTGGGATGTTATGAGTGCCGGTATTGTGATCGCATTGCTCCCTACCATGATTGTATTCGGGATTGGACAAAAATATATCGTTGCCGGACTTACTGAAGGCAGTGTAAAAGGATAGGAATTAAGAATTATGCTTACAGATACACACACTCCCTTCTCAGAGATATTGTTGCACCAAGGGGAACGAGATCTTCCCTACAATGCAGTAAGCCCGCCTATTTTCCAGACATCAATTTTCTGTTTTTCTTCCTATGAGGAATTCAGGGATGCTCTTCAGGATGAGAGTACCCATTACCTCTATACCCGGGGCAATAACCCTACCGTCAATCTTTGCGAAGAAAAATTGGCGGCTCTCGAACATGCAGAGAAGGCAAAGTTGGTTAGTAGCGGAGTAGCCGCATCTTCTCTGGCTATTCTTTCTCAATTGCAGAAAGGTGATCATGCGATTGTCGTCAAGGATTGCTACTCGTGGGTCCAGTATTTCTTCAATACGTATCTTCCCAAGTACGGAATTGAACATACCTATGTAGAAGGTACGGACATACAACAATTTGAGGATGCAGTACAACCCAATACCCGTCTTATCTATTTGGAGAGCCCAACAACCTTTACTTTTAAACTTCAGGATCTGAAAAAAGTTGCAGAGCTTGCAAGACGTAAAGGAATCAAGACCGTTATCGACAATACGTGGGCGACTCCCTATTTTCAGAACCCAATTGATATGGGAATCGACCTGGTGGTGCACTCTGCCTCCAAATATATTGGGGGAAACAGCGATATTATCGGTGGCGTGATTGCCGGTAGTTCAGAAGAGATCACTGCCATTTTTGAACACCAATTTCTGCCTCTTGGACCAGTACCAGATCCATTCCAAGCCTGGTTGATCATGCGAAACCTCAGGACTTTGCACCTGCGGATGCCTCAGCATTATAAAAACGCACTTGCATTGGCGACCATGCTTGAACAACATCCATCAGTCGAGAAAGTCCTATACCCATTCCTTCCTTCCTTCCCTCAATATTCACTTGCTACGAGTCAAATGCGAGGAGGAAGTGGATTGTTTAGTTTCCACCTGAAAACGAGAAGGTTGGAGGATGTGAAGGAGTTTGTAAACTCCTTGCGGTACTTCAAGCGGGCAGTGAGCTGGGGAGGGTATGAGAGCTTGGTTTTCCCGGCGGCTGTGAAGTATGTAGATGACGATGAGATTCCTGATGATCGATTGAATTTAATTCGTCTCCATGCAGGAATTGAAGAGCTCTCCCTGCTTCAGGATGATCTACTGCAGGCATTAAAAAGGGTACAAGGATAAACAATGCTCTATTCAAAATATGAGAAACGAATTGACCAGTATCTTGCATTGCTGAAAAAGTATTCCTTTCGAAATATCCAAGATCTATCGATGGAATATGCTGGTACTGAGACTTCTGTAGGGGATACCGTTTATGACGGTGCGTATACAAAGATTTCCTTTCCTTTTTCCTATGGCATACAATGGAAGGACCATTGGTTTGCCGCTACAATCAGCGTTCCTGAAGTTGCAGGAAGGCTTTTTCTCAGGATGGATACTCAGACCGATACATTAATCTTTATTAACAGGACTCCCTATGGCGCAACCAATCCGTTCCACAAAGAACTGCAAATAACAGAGTACAAGGGGAGTGAAATAGAAATCCACCTGCAAGCATGGGGAGGGCATAGGTTCCCTGGATATCATCCCAGTGAAGGGGGAAGAGTGCAGGCTTGCGTGGCCATCAAGAAGCCTGATTATCCTTTGGTATTCAAACAGCCGCAACTTCTGCAGGAAGTGGAATCTGTGTATGCATTGTATTATGACGTGCTTACACTTCGACAACTCTCCAAGACATTGGATTCTGCATCTTTTCACTACCAGCACCTTATTTCCTCACTGTACAAGGCTCTCCGTACCTTGAGTCTTGTAGAGGATCCTGAAAAGAGTGCAAGGGCGATACGCGACCAGCTTGCACCATTATTGAACGCTAAGAATGGTACGTTCTCTCCACAAGTACTGTCTGTGGGGAGTGCCCACCTGGATCATGCATGGCTCTGGCCTATTGCTGAAACAACACGAAAAGCAGCCAGGACAGCATTGAACATGATACATCTATTGAAAGAGTACCCGGAATTTCGGTTTCTTTTCAGCCAACCAGCGCAAATGGAAGCAATCAAGGAATCCTATCCTTCCGTTTTCAAACAAATTCAAGACATGTACAGAAATGGTGGTTGGGAGCCCAATGGGGTTTGTTATGTTGAGCCTGACTGCATGTTACCTTCAGGAGAGTCCCTGATACGTCAGAATTTGTTGGGCAGAGAAGTGACAAGAGCATTGTTCGATGGGTATGAAGGGGATGTATTTTACCTTCCTGACTCCTTCGGATATACGGCAGCATTGCCCCAGATACTCGTGGGGTGTCGAGTTCAGTATTTTGTGACCAGTAAATTGAGCTGGAATGATACAAATCGCTTCCCGTATGATGTATTTCTTTGGGAGTCTCTAGACGGCACGAGAATCCCAGCCCATATGATCCAAGGGGCATATGAAGGAACCAACGACCCTGTAGAAGTCAGCAAGATGTATGCATCTGTTGCACATAAGGAAATACAATCGACACTGTTCCGTCCGGTCGGGGAAGGAGATGGAGGAGGGGGAACGCAAAGGAGTGATCTTGAACTGATGAGAAGGCAGTCAGATCTTCAAGGCATGCCCCGTAATCGATGGGCGACTCTATCTGAGGCGATGAAGACAATTTTTACAGATACGGATGCTCTGCCGGTATACAAGGGTGAACTCTACTTGGAGTTGCATCGTGGAACCTACACAAGTCAAGCACGTTTGAAACAATGGAATAGAAAGTTGGAAGGGCTTCTATCCTCCTATGAATATCTGTGTAGTGTTCTCTATGCACAAGGTATTGCAGTTGATTCCTATTGCAACTCTGTAAAAAAAGCATGGAAGCAGGTCTTGATCAACCAGTTTCACGATATACTTCCAGGCTCTTCTGTACAGGTTGTCAATGAACAAGCCATACAGGGTTACGAGCTTGCATACAAATTGTTGCAGGACACATTTTCCTCGCTTCTACAAATCGATGGGGGGTATGTACTCAACACAAACGGTTTTGATTGCCCTCTTCCAGATGGAACCCAGTTGGGCAGTCATCAATCCATGCGTCAGAAAGAGAATTCGCCTGTGGTAGATGCACCCCCGTTCACTACCATACACACAGATTGGGCAATGGTGACATTGGATACCTCAGGCAGAGTTGTTTCACTGTGCCTGGAAAAGGAGGCAAGAGAGTTGCTTCCACCCGGCAGCTACTTCAATACGCTTCTCATCGGGGAAGATTATCCTGTTTTTTGGGATGCTTGGGATATTGAGAAGGATTCCTTGGAGCAGTTGAAGCCTATCCCTTCAGCGCAAACGGTGACGTACGCTGAGGACAAGTATTCGTATCTAGTCACAAGCAAGTTTGCCATTGGAGTTACTTCCACCTTGAACCAGACAATGCGGATCCATAAGAAACTGAAAAAAATTACGTTCCACACCACGATAGATTGGCAAGAACGCCATACAATCCTTCGTGTCTCATTCCCTACCACAGTGAGAAGTGATTATGCACTCTATGATGTTCCCTTCGGTACGATCAGTCGACCTACCCATACAAATACCAGCCATGAGCAAGCGAAATTTGAAGTTCCTGCGCATCGCTGGGTAGCGTTGGCAGACAGGAATGTAACGGTGGCTCTCTGCAGTGATTCCAAATATGGGTACCATGCAACCAATGGGGAGCTTTCCCTCTCTCTCCTTCGATCCCCCTCCGCTCCTGATCCAGAGGCTGATAGGGGAGTTCATGACGTTACCTATGAACTTGTCGTGAGTGAGGATGGACTTGAGGAAATTCAAGAGCATGCAGCTTTGTTGAACAACCCGCCTATTGCAGTGAAAGATGCTATTGACCCACTTATACAGGTAGATGCCAACGCTGTTATCGTTGAGACAGTGAAAGTGAGCGAAGATGGGACTAACTTGGTGTTTCGTTTGCGGGAATGGCTTGGTACCTCATGCATTGTGCATCCTAGGTTCTCTGCACTCTTGGATCCGTCTACGGTACAACCGACAAATATGCTGGAAGAACCACTGGAAGGTGAGGCAAGTTATTCATTTAAACCATATGAAGTAAAGACTTTTACAATAAAAAGGCTTACACTAGGGAGGATTGAGGGCTATAAAAGGATATGAGTGCTTCGAAGACTGATCAAGTATATCGTGCAATTTTAGCAAGAATTCAGGAAGGTTTTTGGAAGAGAGGGGAGCAGATTCTCTCAGAGCGACAGCTTTCTGAACTATTTTCTGTTAGCCGTGTAACGGTACGGAATGCACTAAGTCAATTGGTAGGGGAAGGGATTCTTGAGTATCATGAAGGCAAACTCGGCACATTTGTAGCCCACCTGGCAGAAGATGAAAAAGTCAATGAAAACAATTTTGTTGGAATTGCCTTGGATAATTACACCCCGGCTTTTGCCTCATTTTTACTTGAAGGAATACATGATGCGCTCTGGAAGCAGGGCTACCATACGTTGTATTGCAATACACATTTCAGTGATGGGGTTGTGTTGGATAAAATCTCTTCATTCATTGACAAGGGTGTGAAAGGTCTCATTTTTTCTCCTTTGCTGTCCGATGACGAAGAACAAATCAATTCCAAGGTGCTTTCGCTGGCAGATCGAGCGGGGCTTCCCCTTGTACAATTGGATCGCTTTGTTGAAGGATCTCCCTTTGGGAGGGTACAGTGCAATAATACCGAAGCAATGTTTAGAATGCTCATCCGTCTTTTTGACATGGGCATACAACGTCCTTTGGTATTGACCGGTATTCCTACCAGCAGTACCCGAGAAAGACTGCAGGGAATTGAGAAAGCGTCACAGCAACGAGGAATACCATTGGTTTTTCAAAGGATAGATGAGATAGCGTTCTATGAACATGAAAACTATGTTCCTCTCTCTCCTGTGGTAACAGATTTCTCTGCATTTGATGCAATCATTGGCATAAACCAAGTGTTGTCGAAGGTTTCCCTTTTCATCAAGAAACAGCAGCATCTCTCTTGTCTTACCGCAGGGGTGAGTGCCTCAGCAATCGAAGTAAGTAATGATTTTTCTGTCATCCAACCTCTCTATCATATTGGGTACTCTTCTGCTTTGCTGCTCTTGCAACTGATAGAGAATCCCAAGACTCCCAGTACCACCATTTTGATTGACGCCGAGCAGTGGCCATAGGAAGGAATTGTATGCAAGTTTCTCATAAGAATGAAGTAGTCTCTACCATCATGGCCCCTGGTGTTTCCAGGAGAGTCCTCTCCCATACTCCAGAGCTTATGCTGGTGGAAGTCACCTTTGAAGCGGGTGCGGTGGTTCCTGTTCATACCCATTTACACCATCAGATCAGCTACATCGAGAGAGGACGATTCTCCTTTACAAGTGAAGAGAAGCGTGTAGAGGCAGAAGCAGGTGATTCTCTTGCATTCTCCTCCAATGTGGAGCATGGGGTTGCCTGCTTGGAGGCAGGGGTGGTCCTCGATACGTTTTCCCCTCGCAGGGAAGATTTTCTCTAGGAAAGCGCACAAACGAAGCAAGACCAATCCTTTTCCTGAAATAGATCCTGTTATGAATGCTTGTCTATGCCCAAGGTGCTTGTGGTATTTGCCGATGGTATAGGATTTTTGTATCTTTAGGGTCAAACCAAGGAGGTTTTTATGCAAACTACCTACTATCTTCCGACAAAACTAGTATTCGGACGCAATACCCTTTCAAAACTTCATGAACAAACCCTTCCAGGCAAGAAAGCCTTGATCGTCATCTCCAGTGGTACTTCCACACGCAAATTCGGCTATCTTGCCCAAGTTGAAGATCAATTAAAACAAGCTGGTGTCTCTTATGAGGTTTTTGATAAGATCCTTCCCAACCCAGTGAAGCGGCATGTAGAAGAAGGTTCTGCACTTGCCAAGGAGAAAGGCTGCGACTTTATCATCGGGCTCGGCGGTGGATCGATCATAGACTCGGCCAAGGCGATTGCAATCATGGCTGCAAACACAGGGGACCTCTGGGATTACGTCAGTGGAGGTTCGGGCAAGGGAAAGCCAATGGAGAAGAAGCCTCTTCCCATCGTCGCCATTACGACAACCGCAGGAACCGGTACTGAAGCCGATCCCTGGTTGGTAATCACGAAGGAAGAGACAAACGAGAAGATTGGCATGGGAACAGAGGATACCTTCCCGACCTTGAGCATCGTAGATCCAAATCTCATGGTCAGTGTTCCACCACAGCTTACGGCATTCCAAGGATTTGATGCCCTCTTCCACAGTACAGAAGGGTATCTCAACAAGACAGCAAACACCTTCAGTGACCTCTATAGCCTGGAAGCTATCCGCCTTATCGGTAAGAGCCTACGAACTGCTGTAGCGGACGGAAAGAACCTTGATGCACGTGAAGACGTAGCGCTTGCCAATACCCTCGCAGGGCTGGTGGAATGGACCAGTGGATGTATCAGTGAACACTCACTGGAGCATGCCATGAGTGCCTTCCACCCAGAGCTTGCCCATGGTGCAGGACTGATCATGATCAGCAAGGCATACTACACCCATATTGCTGAGAACCATATTGCCGATGAGAGGATGGTTACCATGGCAAAGGCACTCGGCAAGGAAGATGCTGTTGAGGCAATGGATTTTGTGAGAGCCTTGGAAGAGCTCCAGAATGATTGTGGGGTAGCAGAGATCAAGATGAGTGATTACGGCATTACTGAGGAAGAGATTCCCCTGATGGTCAAGAATGCCAGAGAGAACATGGGTGGCCTGTTTGAGGTAGATCCGATGACACTCAGTGATGAGGATTGCCATAAGATTTACCAGCAATCATTCAAGTAAACAATCAAGTCACAGGATAATTCCCGCTCCCAGAGTTGCAAGTACGATCAAGGGGGCGGGTATTTTTCGTGTAAGCAACAAGAGCACGGTAAAGAGGAGTACGAGGAAATTCTCAAGGCTTAATCCGCTTTTCTGCAACAACAGAATAGCAGCAGTGGTAATAAGCCCCCCTGCCACTGCATTGATCCCTCTCAGTGATAGTCTTACTGCCTTGATCCCCTTCAACTTTTCCCATACCGGATAGACAAAGAATATGAGTAGTGTACCTGGTAGGAATATGCCAATTGCAGAGAGCAGTGCAGCAATGATCTGGAACAGGGTCCCTTGCCCACGGGATGCCATACCACCAGCATAGGCGCTGAAACTGAACATGGGGCCGGGTAACCCTTGGACCAGACCGTATCCAGTGAGAAACTCCTCACTGCTCATATACCCCTTTGTTTCCACCAATTCTGCGATCATGACGGGAACAACCACCTGTCCTCCTCCAAATACCAGGTAACCGTAGCGGTAGAATGCCTCAAACAACGTGATAAGCAGGTGATGGGTTAGGGTAGAGAGAAGCAGTGATCCGGCAGCAAAGCAGGCAAACCATACAAGGTAATGCCAAGGGGGATTAAGCTTTGTTTTCTGGAACAAGTCTGTTTCCCTGCTGCTGACCACAGAAATGATTCCCCCGATGATGAGAACCAAGGGGAAAATCCAAGGAGAGCGTATAAAATACGTAGTAACAGCACCAAACATGAGGAGTATATAACTTGTTATGTCTATCAACACTTTTTTCCCGATACGGTAGGCAGCGAGAACAATGAAGCCTACCGCCATTGGGCCGATAAAGCGAAGGATTTTACCGGATATCTGCAACTCCTCAAGTATTTGATAGAGAAATGACAGTGCAGTCATAATCAGCACAACTGGTAATGCCCAGACCATCAGGGTGAAGAATGCAAGGAGTGGTCCACCAATTCGGTAGCCAACCGAGACAATGGTCTGCGTGCTGGTCGGGCCAGGAAGTATGCTGTTAAGGGCAAGAAGTTCTACAAGGTCCTCTTCTTCTAGATAGTGCTTCTTGGTCACAAGGTGGTCGAGGAATACTCCGAAGTGTGCCTCAGGTCCTCCATAGGCCCCCAAACTGCAGATCAAGACATCTTTGAGGAAGTGTCGATAGTTTACTGTTGCCATGCAAGCCTCCTCAAGGTGGGAATTGCTTGTGTTGATACTAATATGCTTGTAACCGATAGGCAAGAAGCATAGTATGGGTTACTGGAGGATATATTATGTTACCAAACACAATCATTGAGGCTTGGAAGAATAAACAGCCAGCTATTGTACTTACTACCGTTGACGAGCAAGGGATGCCAAACAGCATCTACGCTACCTGCACAGATCTGTATCAGGATAATGAAATTGTCATAGCCAACAACTACTTCGACAAGACGAAGCAGAATATCGATACGGGGACAAAAGCATCCGTGCTTTTCATTACTGAGGAAGGTAAGTCATATCAACTGAAAGGCGAGGTAAGCTACCACACAGAGGGAGCCTACTATGATTTCATGAAAGCATTCAACCCAACAAAACATCCGGGACACGGAGCGGTGGTGCTCCATGCCCAGGAAGGCTACAGTGGCCAGGAGAAGCTGTTTTAACGCACCAGGTGTGAAGAGAGTGATAGTTTCTCTCGTACGGTCAAGCGGAGCACTTCCTCTTGGGATACAAGCTTGCTGTACTGTTTTTTCAGTGCAGTAATGACTTGCATCTGATCAGGGAGTGCCTCCAGGGCTTGCTCATACTTCTGGGAGAGTTCAGTCAGGAGGGCCTCCCGTCTTCCATAGGCTTCAAGCAGTGCTTTGACTGTTTCCAACAACTCAGCCAACTTTGCTTGCACATTCAGCTGATACCCTCTTTGCAATTCTGCAACAAGGGAAGCCACCGGCACAATGCGCTTGATTCGGTATGCATTGCTCCCTGCGAAGACAAAACCGCTGTTGAGCAACCCCTTCCTTGCATTGTTCAAGGCAATGGAAATACAGTAATTGGCTTGTTCAGCCTTGCAGGTTGCAAGGCACTTCCATGCGCATCGAAAGGAAGGGTTTTTCCCCTGCTCTGTATCGACAATGAACTGGTTGCGAATTGCACGACCAGGCATTCCAACGGGACTCTTGATGAGACCGATTTGTTCCTTAGTGCAGGAAACATACGCTTGTTTGAAACGTATATCTGCATCACATTCATCAGTTGCAACAAAACGGGTTGCCATCTGTACTGCACTTGCGCCCAGAGTGAGAATCTTGTAGATGTCCTTGCCTGTGTATACACCACCACCGGCAATGACCGGAATGGATACTCCCTTTCTTGCTTCAAACGGTTTGAGGGAGGCCACCACCTGGGGTACTACGCTCTCCAGTTGATATGCAGGGTCGTCAAGTTGTTCAGCGGTGAAACCAAGATGGCCCCCAGCTTTCGGCCCTTCAACCACTACTGCATCAGGGGTATCGCCGTAGAGTTTCTCCCACATGCGGAAGATCATCTCCGTTGCCCTTGATGAGCTGACAATCGGAGCCAGTTTTACATCTGCCTTTCTGAGCGCCTCGACTGGGATATTCTTGATGGGGAGTCCCGCACCGAGAAAGACGATGTCAACATGCTCTTCAATGGCAACATCAAGCAACTGGTGGAAGTCGTTCACCGCAACCATGATATTTACCCCGATAATTCCATCGCTCATACTGCGTGCCTTCCTGATCTCACTTCTGAATGCTCTCAGGTTTGCAGAGCGGCCGTCCTCGTAGTAGTCCTTTTCCAGCAAGCCAATTCCATTTGCTGCGATAACCCCGATACCTCCTGCATTGGCTACAGCGGATGCAAGGGATGAGAGGGAGATGCCCACTCCCATTCCTCCTTGCACAATCGGGGTTTTTGCCACAAGGTTCCCGATTCGCAACTCCGGCCAGGTGATCTTTGTGCTGAGTATTTTCTCAATAGTGGGTTTCACCTCATCGAGATGGAGCTGTTGCACACAGTGGTGCAATACACTCTTTAGATTGCTATGTAATGGTTCAAAGTCTGGTACTTTCATGGTGTATTCCTCTCTCAGGGAGTGTTTTGCTCCAACATTAACATAATTACAAAAAATGTAATAGTGTTAATAATAAATCTTTTAGGAGGGAACCCCCTGCAAAGACTCGGAATATTTTGTGTATTTTTTTCTTGTTGGGGGAATCCGCTGATCATCCCATCAAATTTGACATATATATAAAAAATGTCAAAAATATACAGGAGGCTGCACATACTCTGTTTGCCAAGTGAACTGCTCGGGAATTTTGCACCTCTTGCAGGAGATTGCCTACCATCATACCCTAAGATCAGATTTCAAGGATGGAGGTCCAACATGAAACAACGAGTACGAGCTATGGTACTGATTCTGATGGTGCTTTTCGCTCTGTCAGCACTCTCTGCACAACCCGTTGAAGAGAAACAGCCGATCAAGGTTCTGGTGTTTGGCATGTTCGAGGTAGGTGAGAACAAAGGGGACTTTGCCGGGGAGTTCCAACACTTCTATGAGGCTTACTTTGATGGTTCAGATGCCTACGAGCTCAATACCATGCCGCTTACCCTGTATGTCAATGAGGATGGGGTCGCTGGGGCAATTGCTGGTATGGGAAAAGCACAGGCAAGTGCAACCCTGACCACTATTCTACGTGATGAACGTTTTGATTTCAGTGAGACCTATATCCTCATCAGCGGTTGTTCTGGCATGAGCCCACAGCGAGGAACGCTAGGGGATGTTGTAATTGCCGATGCCTTGGTTGACTATGAACTTGGACATGCATGGAAGGAGTCGGATAATCCAGAAGGATCTGATTCCCTCTTCCTTCGCTCGAATGGCTATGACCGCCCGGGATACATCAAGCTTAATTCCTCTTTGGTGGATTGGGCCTTCAATCTGGTTCAGGACGTTCCCCTCAGCGATGCAGAGGCAGCGAAGGAGTATCGAGGAAACTACTCTGCAAGTGAGGCATTGGAAACCCCTTCTGTACAGAGAGGAGTTTCAGTTACCGGGGACAGCTACTGGCATGGAAAGGCATCCAGCGCTCATGCTGATGTCGTCTGTGATGCCTATGGTGCAGGAACCTATATGGTTACCCAGATGGAGGACAATGCCTTTGGGGTTGTTGCCATGAATGAGGGAAAGCTTGACCGGCTCCTTGTTATCAGGGATGTGGTCAACTATGACCAACCCTATCCTGGACAGAGTGTTACAGAGAGCCTGGATGCATCCTCTGGGGCATTCTCCATCGGTATGGAAAATGGGTTTGCGGTAACCAATGCCATTATTGAGGAGCTGCTCTCGAACTGGTCCCATTACCGCTCGGCATTCTAAGAGAAAACACTGAATAGGATAGATTCCATGCCGGCTCTCCTTGTGGGAGCCGGTACAGTTCTCTCTAGACGTGGAACGAGTACTGTCCTATGCTACTCCTGATGTCTGAAAACGATACAACCGAACAGAAATTACTGGAAGCATCTCTTCTTTCCACGATACACAAGCTGGAGAAAACAATGCTTTCCCTCCAGAAGAAGCATGCCTCCACAACACTGGCAGAGAAGCGACTCTTTGCTCATAGGGTTGGCTTATCTGTCATGCAGGAAGTCCTATCATGACTACAGCAAGGAAGCCTTGACGGAAGCACGTGATGTCCTGTTGTCATTACTGCCTTCGTTGCAGAAAGCTCTTGAGAAATTTCCCTCTGGAACCCCTCAAAAGACCTTGGTCAAGAGAAGGCTGCAAGCAACCCAGTCAGCTATCGCCAAGATTGATGAGTGCATCGGAGAATACTTGCCTCAAGATTGAGCCGTACTCCTGCTCCAACGTCTCTTCATCGATAATGGTACTTCGTTTGGATTGCATGACCCACCTGCCATCGATCATGATATGTTCGATCATGGAGGGGCGGGTATGCATGAGGGTGTTGTAGGCAATGTTGGAGAAGGAAGGGGTCTCGATCAAGGGGGAAAGGGCAAGATTGTCCTGTATGAACAGAAGGTCTGCAGGAGCCCCGATTGCAATCCTTCCTTGGTATCCTGTCCCCTCTGCAGCAGAGGCAGCTGCTCTTGTTGCCATATTCCAGACATGGTTGGCTTTATAGTGTTCACTGTTTGGACCTTGCTTCAGTTCGGCGTAGGTGGTATGCATCACCTCCCAGATATCATGGGTAAGGAAGTCAGTTCCAAGGGTGATCCTCGCATTTTTTTCCAAGAGATCTGAGAGATGCATGGCTCTTGCACCGCTGATGAGGTTGGATACCGGACAATGGACAATGGTTGCCTTACTCGATGCGAGCAGAAAGCGGTCCTTTTCAGAGGTCTCTACACAGTGGAAGAGGATGGTCTTCTCTCCAAGCAGTAGATGGTTTTCCAGGAGTTCCACGGTTGAGGTTCCGAACTTACGCATGATCTCATCCCGTCTGAATCGTGTTTCCAAGCAGTGGGTCATCAAGGGCCAGGATGTTTCTCTCACTCGCTTGGTTGCTTCCTTCAAGCCATTCTCGTCCAGATCCTCTTCCTCGGGTAGATGCGTACCTCGCATAATGGTGGGGGATGCAGGTGCTTGGGTGGGTTTCTCATCATACCAGTCGACCAATGCCCTAAGACCAACCTCCCTGGCACATGTTTCCAGGATTTCACTGCTTTCATCCGCCTGTCCGGTCTCAACGATGAATCCCACACCTGACTTCAAATATTGTAGGTAGGCATAGCGGACAAGGGTCTTGAACTCATCGGTGCCGACACTATTGTCGAGGTACTCAAAGAGCGATGTTTGCAGTACTCCCTGCGGTGAGTCATTACCCCAGTGGTGGAGGCTCATATCGCTGAAAAGGCCCCTGAGCAAGGTGTCTGGGGTATGTACATGACAGTCGGCCAGGGTCGGGTAGAGAAGGTACCCTGAACAATCGAATACCGCTTCTCCAGGTTTTTCATCCAAAGAGTCAGCGATATCGGCAATCCTGGCATCCTCTACTCTGATATCTTTTTTGTGCAGTTTGTAATCTGGGCCTAGGAAGCGAGCATGTTTGAGTATCATACGAGTACAATACCATGTGTTTCTTGCCCTTCCAAGAGAAGTGCACTGAACCTGCAACGTTCTTTGTGAAGGCCGCCTTGCTGGGGTGGATTTGCGAAGAGAGAGAGCGCTGATGCTGCCCTCTCTATCCATTCACATCAGTTCTGTCTCCTGATCGGCATCCAGACTTCGAACGTTTGGTCAGAAGGGTCTTCTGAGAGGTACAACTCAACATCAACCCCTTTTGCCAATTCGTATCCACTGGTTGGCAGCCAATCAGTCATAATGCGTTTTTCAGTGTTTTGTATGACATCTGGCATTTTCCCCCGACCGGGGAATATCGCCCAAAGGGCAGCATCCACTTCCTGGGTTTCCATTCCCTCAAGAGTTGTACCCTCATCCAGTTCAATTCCTATGGTATAGAGCCAATAGTCTTTCTCATCGGTGTTGGTGCAGAGACCGAACAGTCCATGCCCGGGTTTCAAGAGCGAGCACAGCTTGGGGATGGTTCCATCCATGGTTTTCTCACCCCAGAACTGCGGTATTGTTTTCATGTTCTCTTCCATGTCTTTGACAAGCTTGAGAGAAACCCCTGTTACGCGGAATGCGTCCTTCCGTTCAATTCGATACTCCATTTCCTGGTCTCCTTTGATGGTCAGGCTGAAGCTGATTCTTGGAAAAGCTTTCAAGGAAGCACCTTCCTTCTTCGCCTCGGATGGGTTCACTCCATGAAGGGATTGAAACGCCCGGGTGAAGGAGGTAGGGGAGTCATATCCATAGTTGAGTGAGACATCCAAGACTTTCTCCCCTTGTTGCAGTGCCAGGGCTGCCTTGGTCAGTTTCCTTCTCCGGATGTACTCTCCCAGGGGAACTCCTGCTATATAGGTGAACATCCTTTGGAAGTGGTAGGTTGAGCAGTTTGCCAACCGTGCCGCTTGCTCATAGGAAATTTCACCATCCAGGTGTTCCTCTACATAGGTAAGTGCTTCATTCAATCGCTCAATCCATTGCATTCTCTGACCTCGAGTCTCAGTATGGAATGGGAAAACAGATGTATCCTCTCCATTGATGCACAATCCTGCGAGGTTTGCAAGATTTTCTCAGGGTAGAGAAATCTGCCCGGTTGGGATCATAAAGAAACACCCAAGGTTCAATTCCTTGGGTGTTTTGAGAATGCTCTTGGAGCTTAGTGTTTCTTCTTGCGGTAGGGCGTATCTTCCAGTGGCAAGGAGGTTCGGAACTTCTTGTCATACCGATAGTATGCGTTCTGACAGGCAGGAGCAGTAGGAATGGTGGTAAGCTCACCAACGCCCTTTACTCCGTACGCTAGAGGATGCTTGCCAGGCCCTTCGACCAACTTCACCTCCAAGGGAGGTACATCAGTACTGCGAAGCAGCCCCAAGGTTCCGTAGCGGACCTTCAGGTACCCTTCCTCAATTGGGAAATCCTCGGTCAATCCATAACCAAGACCCATGGTCACCCCACCTTCAATCTGGCCGGTGAGCGCTTGATGGTTGACAATTTGCCCAACATCACAAGCTGCAACTACCTTCTCCAGTTTGCCTTCCTCATCAAGGATGACAACCTGTGCTGAATAGCTGTATGCAACATGGCTTACCGGATTTTTCTTTTGGCTGGTGATCGGGTCTGTGATGGAGGTGTACTCTCCATAGTACTCCTTTCCTTCAAGCTCACTGAGAGAGGAAGATTTCAAATCTTCTTTGAGTTTCAAGGCAGCTCTTCTTACGGCTTCTCCGGTGAAGACAGATTGTCTACTTGCGGTACTGGTTCCTGAATCAGGGGTTCTGGAGGTATCGGGGTCTTCCACTACAATCTCATGGGCTTTCAGGGAACACGTTTGACCCAGCATCTGGGTGCAGACCGTGGCTACTCCCTGTCCCATGCATGCTGCACTGGTCCTGATATGTACCTTACCTTGTTCAACAGAGAGAATGCAGCGGCCGGTATCGGGAAAACCGACACCCAAGCCAGTGTTCTTGAATGCAAGCGCGATTCCTGCTCTGGGAGAGGAGTAGTAGGCATCCTTTACCGCCTCCAGGCACTCAATGACACCGGTATCCTCGCTTGCAATCTGTCCGTTTGGCATGATATCCCCAGGCTTGAGTGCATTGATCCTTCTGATCTCGTAGTAGTCCATTCCCAGTTCATCAGCCAGCAGGTTTATATTCGACTCCACCGCAAAACAGCTTTGGGTGACTCCAAAGCCCCTGAAGGCTCCGGCCGGCACCATATTTGTGTAGATGGCCTTTCCGATAACCTCAAAGTTTTGGAAATTGTATGGACCGGAGGCGTGGGTGCATGCTCTCTGGAGCACAGGTCCACCAAGGGAAGCATAGGCTCCAGTGTTCGCCATGATAACCGCCTTTACCCCTGTAAGGCGCCCCTTCTCGTCACAACTAGTGGTAATCTCTATATCCATAGGATGTCGCTTTGGATGTACTTCCAAGCTCTCCTGGCGGGTGAGTTTCACCTTGACAGGGGCCTTCATCACCCAAGCAGCCAAAGCTGCATGGTGCTGAACACTCATGTCCTCCTTCCCACCAAAACCACCTCCAACCAGCATGCTGTGGCAGCGCACTTTTTCCGGTGGCAGATTCAGCATCGTGCAGATTTCATGCTGCTCGTCATAGATGGATTGGCTGGATGTGTGCACAAGCACCCCATCCTCACCTTCAGGTAGTCCTACAGCACACTCCGGTTCCATGAAGGCATGCTCTGTATAGGGAGTCTTGTAGGTTCGAGTAATTACATGGGGACTCTCTCGAAACGCTTTCTCTACATCGCCACGTTGGATATGTTCCAGTGAGAGAAGATTCCCATCCTCATGGACTTTTGGTGACTCTTTCTCCAGTGCCTTGTAGATGTCAAGAACAGGGCTCAGCACTTCATACGATACCTCTATCAACTTGGCAAGTGTTTCCAATGTTTCTGGGCTTTTCCCCACTACCAAGCAGATTGCATCGCCGGTATAGCGGGTGATCTCCCCAACGGGGATAAGCACCGGCCAATCCTGTTTGATGTGCCCGATAATGTTATGGGGAACCATATCACTGGTAATGATGCGAATAAAATCAGGATGTTCCTTTGCTTTGGAATCATCAATGGAGAGCACCCTTGCGCGTGGGAATGCAGAGCGAACAGCCTTTGCATGGAGCATGCCTGGGAGGCGGATATCGTCAGTATAGAGCCCTTTACCCAGTGCCTTCGGCTCGGCATCAACACGGCGGTACCGTTTGTCGAGCTTTGGTTCTTCCTCTGTCTTGGGAACCGGACGGTTCTCGCGGAAGAATTCAGCGCTCATCAGGATAGCTTCCTCAATCTTCTTATAGCCTGTGCAGCGACAAATATTACCGCGAATGGCCTTGGTTACTTCCTCGCGGGTAGGATTGAGATTGACATCGAGCAGGCTTTTCGCGCTGATGATCATACCGGGGGTGCAGTACCCGCACTGCACCGCTCCAGCCTCAGCGAAGCAGTAGGCATAGACCTCTGCTTCCCTGTCTGAAAGACCTTCGATGGTAGTGACAGATTTCCCCTCCAGTCTTGAGAGGGGGATGGTGCAGGATTTCATCTTTTTCCCATCGACCAGAACAGTGCAGGTACCACAAATACCCTCACTACACCCATCCTTGGTGCCGGTCAAGTTCAGATCCTCACGGAGGAATCTAAGGAGTTTCTTGTCTTCTCCGTTGTAGGTGATTGGATTTCTATTTACGCTGAATGCATACATAGCTGTGCTCTCCATCGCACCCTGTTGGTGCGTGTGTTTCTTTGGGAACAGGTGCTAGCCGCTTAGCGTCAGTACCCAGAACAGGATACATCGGTCTGTGATGCTATACATCTCCATGATTGCAGTGGAACTGCAAAAAAGTCAACATTCTGTTGCTGTAAAAATCTATGTGTTGCAGTCTATGTTGCCATATACCGCAAAAAAGCAAAATCAATCTGACCAAGGTAGAAAAGAGCAACACTCCTTTCTACCTTTGGTGCAGAATTCCCTAAATTCGTTTCTCCCTGTTGAATGGCTTGCCAAGGGATGTTGGTCCAAGGAGCTGGCTCTCCCTGCTGAAGGCGAGGACGATGATGACCATCACATAGGGTAGCATGACCGCAAATTCATAGGGGAAGTTGATGCCCTGACCCTGAATTGCCAGCTGGAGGGATTGTGCCAAGCTGAAGAGCAGTGCCCCTGCCATGATCTTCACCGGATGCCAGTGTCCAAAGTAGACCAATGCAACGGCTATGAACCCACGTCCGGCTATGATCTCGTCGCTGAACATCTTCACCTGGCAGAGGCTGAGGTATGCGCCGGCAAGCCCTGCCAATGCCCCTCCTACCGCGAGTGCTTGGTAGCGTACCCTGTTTACCTGGATACCGATTGAGTCTGCCGCTCTGGGGTTGGTGCCTACAGCTCGTATCCTGAGTCCCCAAGGGGTCTTGAAAAGGATGTACCAGGCAATCGGGACGAAGAGGAAGGCAAGGTAGACCAGAAGATTGTGGCTGAAGAAGATTGGCCCCAATGCAGGAATTTTGGATAAGCCGGGAATGGGCAGGTTGCCGATTCCAGGTACCGACTGGGTGCCTCCTATGAAGTGACGGAACAATGTTCCGGCGGTTCCGACTCCGAACATCTGTAGTCCGATACCTGCAATACCTTGAGGGGCCCGGAAGGTAACCACCACGAATGCAAAGAAGATGCCAAAGAGTGCACCCACAACCATGGCAAGACCAAGGCCCAGGACATTGTAGATGCCGGGGGTGGGCCCCCCTTGACCAATGCTGTAGGGCACAAGCATTCCAAGGAATGCTCCCATTGCCATAATTCCTTCACAGCCGAGGTTGAAGACTCCAGCGCGTTGGTTGAACATCTCCCCAAGGCTCGCGATCAGGAGCGCGACAGAGAAGGGAATACCCAGACTTAGGATGTTTACAATAAAATTCATGCTTCCACCTCCGCGCGTTTCTTGCCCATTTTTTGGTAGTTTCGCCAGACCCGTTCCATAAGATAGGGGTCGGCGAGGATCATCTTGGTAGCAACAATGACCAGAATAATGACTCCCTGCAGCACATTGACCATGTTTGCAGGAACGCCAACCATTCTCTGGGTCATGTCTGCTCCAACAATCAAGAGTCCAAAGAAGAAGGATGCGGGAATGATCCCTGCTGGGTGGAGCCCACCAAAGAGCGCTACGACAATTCCACTGAATCCGTAGCCACCGGTAATACCTTCAATTGCCCTGCGGTGTACCCCTGCGATTTCGATGGCTCCTGCCATACCGGCGAAAGCTCCACTTATGACCATTGCAATGACCAGGTACCAGGTTACGCTGATCCCTCCATACCTGGCGGCACGGGCACTTGCTCCCGCTGCCCGCATCTTGTACCCATAATTGGTCTTCCAAAGGAGAAAATAGATCAAGAGCGCCAGCAGCAGTGCGAAAAAGAGTCCGGTATGCAAACGGGTCCCCTTCAGGAAACGATCCAACCAGATTCCCTTTGCCAAACGCATGGACTGCGGAGTTCCGCTTCCCATCGTGAGCTCTGCAGGGTCGAGGAACGGTCCACGGAGCATGAAGGTATAGAACTGGGCGGCGATGTAGTTGAGCATTACCGTGGAAAGCAACTCGCTGACCTGCAGTTTTGCCTTCAGGATGCCAGGGATGAATCCCCAGACTCCTCCTGCGATGGCCCCTGCGAGTACTGCCATGGGGAGCAGCACCGGTTTGGGGAGTTCGGGGAAGGCGAGAGCCACTGCCGTGGTCCCAAGGATTCCCATGGCCATCTGTCCCTCACCACCGATATTGATGATACCACTTCTGTAAGCCACCGAGATGCCAAGTGCAATGATGGTAAGCGGAATTGCCCTGATCAGAACCTCGGTAAACTGCAGTGTCGTCTTCAAGGGTTCAAAGAGAATGACCAGATAGGTCTTGAAGACATCAGCACCAATGGTCATCAGAATTATCGACCCAATCAACATTGCAGCCAAAATGGCCAGAATGATGATGGTAACCTTGTAAAGTAGCCTAAACTGTTTGGTCATCTTTCACTCCTGCCATCAAAATACCGAGACTCCTGCGATTGGCATCCTTCTTGTTGAGAACCTTCTGTATCTGTCCCTTGAAGATTACCGCTACACGGTCTGAAAGGTCGAGAATCTCATCCAACTCCTCACTGATGAGCAGGATACCGATACCCTCTCTCCTGATCTCCAGGAGTTGCTTATGAATGAACTCGGCTGCCCCGAGATCCAAGCCCCTGATAGGGTAGACCGCAATCAGGAATTTTGGCCTACGGGAAATCTCACGGGCAAGAATGACTTTCTGGATATTCCCTCCCGAGAGCGATCCGGCGGCAACAGAGATGTTGGGGCTGCGGATGTCAAACTTTACCCTGAGGTCCTCAGCGTTCTTGTCGATGGCCTTGTTCTTGAGAAATGCATGGTTGCTGAACTCCTCATGTTCATTGTCCTTGAGGATGAGGTTCTCCTTGAGTGAGAACGAGGGAACGATTCCTTCGGTATTGCGTTCTTCAGGGATGTACCCCATGCCTGCTTCGATAATGTAGTGGGGGCTTTTGTTTGCAATATTCTCCCCATAGAACTGGATCTCCCCGCTCTCCACCTTCCTCAGTCCATTGATGGCTTCGGCAAGCTCTCTCTGTCCATTGCCGGAGACTCCTGCAAGTCCGACAATCTCACCAGAGCAGATGCTCAGGTTCAGGTCCTTGAGTGCCAGAAAACCTCTATCACTCTTTACATTGAGGTTCCTGATATCCAAAACGGGTACTCCTTGTGAAGCCGGTTCATCGTTCAAGGGAAGGTCCACTTCATGACCGGTCATCAAGGCTGCAATATCGGAGGGGGAGTGTTCGTGGGTATTTCCTTCGAAGACAACCGCCCCATGGCGGAGGATGGTGATCTTGCTCGAGAGGTCCTTGACCTCCTGTAGCTTATGGCTGATGAAGATGATCGAGAGCTCACTGCTCATATTCTTGAGCAGGATGATCAACTCATCGGTTTCCTGGGGGGTGAGTGCGCTGGTGGGTTCGTCGAGGATCAGGAATCGTGCACCCAAACAGAGCGTCTTCACCAATTCAACACGCTGTTGCTCTCCAACTGAGAGCTGCCAGATATAGGCATCGGGATCAACCGAGAGCCCGTACTTCTTTGCTACTTCAGTGATACGGTCACGAACCATCTGGAGATCGAGTTTGTAAGGTGACCAGGCTGCCTTGAAACCCAAGGCAATATTCTCAAGGACGGTCATATTGGCAACCAGCATATACTGCTGGTGGACCATGCCCAGTCCTGCTGCGAATGCATCGTTTGGGGAGCGGAAGTGCACTTCTTCTCCATTGATGAGAATCCGTCCTTCATCAGGCTGGTAGAGACCCATGAGAATATTCATGAGGGTTGTCTTTCCTGCTCCGTTCTCTCCAACCAAGGCAAGGATCTCTCCTTCTCCTACTTCCAGGGTGATGTCATCGCTTGCCAAGACGCCAGGAAAGCGTTTGGTGATATGCTCCACCCTGAGGTTGGTTATCTTCTTTTGTGTGAGTTCCATGGGGGAGTCCTCCGTGGGAAATAATCAAAAAAAAGCAGTCATGCAGAGTTATCCCTGCATGACCGGGAAAAAATCTTAGAGCTTTGAGTAATCAACACTGGTGTAGTTGATGGTACCACTTGCTGCCTTGAAGGAGTCGATGGCCTCATTGACCTTCTCTTCGATCTCACCAGCATACATAGCCTCAAGTTCAGGATTGAACTCAAATACGAATCCACCGTTGCTGAAGTTCAAGGGTATGACTTCTCCACCCAGAACGCCGGCATCAAGTTTGGCGACAAGGCCTTCGATGACGGATGCATAGTTGTAGGAAGAGGCGGCAATAACCTTGTAGCCTTCAGTGATATGAATCTGGGCAATATCCTGACCAACCCACCAGATCTCCTCATTGGGGTAGTCGGCAACAGCACGCAGGGCACCAAGAGCCTGCTGGCTGCTTCCGGTCAATACATCTGCGCCACTTCTGATCTGGGATTGTGCGACCTCTCCAGCTTTTACGAAGTCACTGAATGAGCCACTGTGTGCTACCATGATCTTGGCTTGTGGATTGACAGCCTGTACGCCGAGGACGAAGCCACGGTTGTAGCGGGCAGCATCACCAGCATCAACAGGACCGACCAGACCAATGATGTTGGCTTTGGTTGTCATACCTGCGATAAGACCACTGAGATACCCGGTCTCTTCACTCTCAGGCATGTAGGTGAATACATTGTCCGGACCGACCTCAGCACTGGTTCCAAAGGCGAAGGAAACGTCAGGATACTCCTCAGCCATTTCCATGATGAGGTTCTTGTACTGTGCTCCGTGTGCAATGATGATATCAAAGCCCTGTGCAACGTACTGGCGTGCAGCGGACCCGGCATCAACTGGCTTCATCTTCTCGGTGTAGCTGTACTCGATACGACCAGGCAGGCTCTTCTGTGCAGCGATGATGCCATCATGCATCGCCTGACACCAGCCCTTGTCGTCAATGGTGTTCTCGATGATCAAGGCAATCTTGACCACATTGGAATCCGCCTCTTCAGCTGGAGCTTCGCTGCTACCTGCAGCAAAAATCGAACCACTGATGAGTGCAAGACAGAACAGGATTGTCAGTAATTTTTTCATGTTCCTTCTCCTCTTGGAATATCAACCCATTTTACTGGGTCTAAGCTTTCTCCAGTATAGGGGTGGATGGGAGACTCTGTCAAAAGAAATGTGCAAATAGTCTTGAATTTTTTGTTTGGTAAATTGAGCTATTGGTGATATTTACGTGAAATTTCGAGGGAAAATATTGATTTACTTGTTGCAATTTTAGTGAAACATAAATGTATGGCTATGTTCTTGCACCATTCAAAAAAAGGAAAGTATTATACAAAACTTCCTGGATGTATGGATTTAGCACTCTTTGTTGCAGCCTTTGTTGCGTTCATTACTGATTGTTGCAGTTTTTTTCCTTCCAGCAACGCCACCGTCAAGGCTGCACTGAAGGTGTCCCCGCAACCGATGGTATTCACTACCTCTGTCTTCTCAACTGGAATAGTAAAGAAACGAGAATTCTGTACCCAGAGTTCAGATGCACCACGAGTGAGTACAAAGCTGCATCCGTACTGCTCTCTTAGTTCTCTGAGTGTTTTCTCTACGGTTTCTCTTAGCTCTTCGCTCGTCTCTTGCTCTCTGATGGTGCTTCCCAGAAATGTCTGCACCGCCTCGCTGAGGTTGATCTTCACCACATCAGGATGATGGAGCAAACACCACTTCAGGTCTTCTCCCTTGATGTCCAACAGAACAAACTTGCCCAGCGCCTTTGCTTCCTGTACGAACTCTGC
The DNA here is from genome assembly GCA_050252715.1 of Sphaerochaeta sp. Classification (GTDB taxonomy): domain Bacteria; phylum Spirochaetota; class Spirochaetia; order Sphaerochaetales; family Sphaerochaetaceae; genus Sphaerochaeta. The sequence goes on from JBFWKK010000008.1 coordinate 28,337, forward strand.
ATACAGATGATCGCTATAGCCGGGAGCACGGGTGCCGAGGATGATCAAACCATCACACTCCTTGATGTTCTGTGAGAAGAGCTCTCGTATTGGTTTCTCACAGCTGCTGTCCACAGCATGAGGTTCCTGTACCAGCTCCGTTGCCCCTTCGGGGGAGAGGATGGTGATACAGGTCCTGATTTCGCTCTTGCTGTCTGCCCAGAGGACCGAAACCCCATCATCTTCACAGAGGGAAAGCATCTCCTCATTCCGCTTTCCTCCCAAATGGGTAAGCAAGAGACTTTCATGCCCAAGTTGGCTGACAATCCTTGCTGCGTTCATTCCCTTTCCTGATGCATCCAGGTAGTGTTCCTGGGCACGATTAACCTCCCCGATTGAGAAAGAGGGGAAGCGCATCGTAATCTGGAAGGTTGGATTCAGGCAGACAGAGAGGATTCTCATGATAGCTGCAGCAGGATTGATCCGTGCTGTGGGGTCAGTTTTCGGTAGGAAACCCCGGTCTTTTCAAACATAAGCTTTGATGCCTTGGTGTTATCTGCTTCACTGTACTTGTCAGAGAGGTAGACAACTTCCTTAATCCCCGACTGGATGATCGCCTTTGCACACTCGTTGCAGGGAAACAATCCTACATAGAGGGTGCACCCCTTCAAACTGCTGCTGATCGAGTTGAGGATTGCATTGAGCTCAGCGTGGCAAACATAGGGATATTTGGTATCGAGCCATGCTCCTTCTCTCTCCCAGGGTATCTCATCATCATCAACACCGATGGGAAATCCATTATAGCCAACCCCCACAATCTTGTGGTCTGTATTTACGATGCAAGCTCCAACCTGGGTGCTGGGGTCCTTGCTCCTGAGTGAAGAGAGGACGGCAACTCCCATGAAGTATTCGTCCCAACTGAGGTAATCGTTACGTTTCGGCATTCTATGTGCTCTCCTTTTCAAGCAGGAATTCAATAATGGTGTCGGTGAGGGTTTTTTGAATAGACCTGTAAAGCAGCAGTGCATGTCTGCTGTGGTTGTATGAGTCCATCTCCGTTTCAAGGAGGTGGAAGTCAACACTATTCTGTTCCCTTTCAATAATCTTCAGGTTCTTGAACGGGACGGTCTGGTCGTTGACATCATGGATGGAAAACAGGGGACAGGTGATCTTTCCCAGATTCTTTCTGACATCCTTCATTGCATGGACCAAGCTTAGGCCTGGACGGATGAAGAGTCCTCCATAGCCATACCAGTACTCACTGCCATCCTCTCCTTTGGGATTGCCAGCAACTACATGTGCCCCGAATGAGGGGGTGAAGAGAGCCAGGGTTCGGGATATGTATTGTTTCCAATCTGTGATGACACCGTCCTTCAGGCTGTTGTAGACCACAGGGGCAGCTATGGTTATCAGCTTATCGGGTGCAAGCGTACTCTGGCAGTAGGTTTCTCCCAACTTGAGGGTCATCATGCCCCCCATGCTGATACCCAGTACATAAAGCGTATCATACTGTTTTCTGAGATTTTCATAGTACTTGCAGAGGTAGGTGAACCACTGGGTAAATGTCGTGTGGGCGAACTGCTCAGGGTCTGTTCCAAAACCAGGCATCAGTGGGGCATAAACATCTAGTCCCGCTTCATAAAACCGCTCAGCGCTATAGTGGTAGACCGAAGGAGTGGAGGGAAAGCCATGGACCAAAAGGATTGCTTCTCTTGTGTTCTCTTTTATGAGAATAATGCTCTTTGCTTCTTCACAGCATACATTGGACTCATCGACAGTGAGGGGAGCAACATTCCTGTCCCTGTATGCGAAGAGGGTTGTGTTCCAGAGTATGAATGCAATGATGAGAGCAAGGATAATGAACCACATGGCCTTTACTATATCCCAGAGATGCATTGAAGGAAAGGGCAAAAAACAAGAGCCCATCGCTCAGGATAGGCTCTTGTGAAATGTAGGTTTCTCTTGCTATGCCATCATGAATGGAATAACTGCAAGCAGGACACCGGCAGCAACAGCTGAGCCGATAACACCAGCAACGTTCGGGCCCATGGCGTGCATGAGCAGGAAGTTCTGGGGATCCGACTCCTGGCCGACCTTGCTGGCTACACGGGCAGCCATCGGGACAGCCGAGACTCCAGCGCTTCCAATAAGAGGATTGACCGGGTGCTTCGGATCGAGCTTGTTCATCAGTTTTGCGATAAGCAAGCCGGATGCGGTACCGATGGAGAATGCTACCATACCAAGAACCAGAATGCCCAAGGTATTGAGGTTCAGGAAGTGGGAGGCCTCCATCTTGGAACCTACAGAGAGACCGAGGAAGATCGTAACGATATTCATCAGTGCATTCTGCATGGTGTCAGAAAGACGGTTGGTCACACCACACTCCTTGGCCAAGTTGCCGAACATCAGGGAACCGATGAGTGGGGTAGCAGAGGGGAGCAAGACAGCACAAGCGGTCAGAACGGTCAAGGGAAAGAGTATTCTCTCCAACTTTGAGACCGGGCGAAGCTGCTGCATCTTGATCATTCTCTCTTCCTTGGTGGTCAGAGCTCGCATGATCGGGGGCTGAATGATTGGAACCAAGGCCATGTAGCTGTAGGCAGCTACGGCAATGGGGCCCAAGAGATCCGGCTTGAGACGGCTGGTCACATAGATGGCCGTCGGGCCGTCAGCACCACCGATGATGCCGATTGAACCGGCAGCAAAGAGGTCGAAGTTGATCCCGGGGATGAAGCTCAGGGCAAGAGCACCGAGGAGGGCAACGAAGATGCCAGCCTGGGCAGCTGCACCGAGCAGCAGGGTCTTCGGGTTTGCAATGAGCGGTCCGAAGTCCGTCATTGCACCAACACCCATGAAGATCAGGATCGGGAAGAGACCGGTATCGATACCCATGTCGAACAGCAGCTTGATGAACCCGGGAGCTCCCGAGGTAGGATCAATGCTTGCCGCATATCCCATAGGGATGTTCGACAGGATACAACCGAACCCAATGGTAACCAACAGTAAAGGTTCAAAGTTCTTTACGATGGCAAGGTAGAGGAGGACGAAGCCAACGATTATCATGACAAAGTTGCCAACACCGAAGCCTTCAGCCATCCCCAAGAATCCGAACAGTCCTGTGGACTGCCAGAGTTGATTAAACGCGGAACCAATCATCTCAGAGTCTCCTTTAGCTGATCACCAGCAATTCGTCATCGCTCTGCATCTGCTGGCCTTGGCTTACGGCGATCTTGGTTACTACGCCATCACAAGGAGCATAGATCTCATTTTCCATCTTCATGGCTTCCATGATCATGACCACATCGTTCTTCTTGACCTGCTGGCCTTCCTTCACATCAATGCGGAGGATAAGACCCGGCATCGGTGCATTGACCGATACAGCCTCGTGGGAACCAGAGGCTTGAGCGCCAGAGGCAGCAGCAGGAGCACTGGATGCAGCACCCTTGGTTTCCTCAATTGCCTTCTCATCGATGCCAAAGGATACATTGAGCGGGTAGTCAGCCCCATTAACGGTAGCACCGTTCTTAGAGAGCTTGACGCCATAGGCCTTGCCATTGACGGTAACGGTGTACTCGCCCTTCTTCTTGGCAGCCTCTTCCTCGCGGTCGATCTTGTAGATACCGTTCACCTGGGCCTTGCCGGTAAGGTAGAGGATACCCTTTTCCTTACAGGAAGCTGCGATGAAGATGTTCTCGTCGGTAAGGGGAAGACCTTCCTTCTCGAGCATTTCCTTGGCAATCTTTGCACCCTTCTTGGGATCGGCATCGTTGATGTCGACAACCTTCTTGGTGGTGGGCTCCATCTTCATCTGCTCAGCACAGATCTTTACAACTTCAGCATCAGGTTCTACAGGAGTCTTGCCGAAGTAGCCGAGGACCATCTTGCCGTAGCCTTCTGCAATCTTTTTCCAAGGTCCGAACATGACGTTGTTGAAAGCCTGCTGGAAGTAGAACTGGGAGACTGGGGTAACAGAGGTACCAAAACCGCCCTTTGCAACAGTCTCAGCCATTGCCTCGACGATGGCCGGATATTTGTCCATGAGGTTGTTGTCACGAAGCATCTGGGTGTTTGCGGTAAGTGCACCACCAGGGAGCGGTGAGAAGGGAATCTCAGGGCTGACAGTCATTGCTTCAGGGGGAACGATATAGTCCTTCATGCAGTCCCTGAATACTGCCTCTGCCTCACGGATTTTCTTGATATCGATGCCCAAGTCATAGTCGGTGTTCCGTAATGCATGCCACATGGTGATGATATCGGGCTGACAGGTACCACCGGAGACCGGGCTCATGGAGAGGTCTACCTGGTCTGCACCTGCCTCAATGGCACTGACATACTGCTGGATGGAAACTCCTGCGGTGTCATGGCTGTGGAATACCAGATTCACATCCTTGCCGAGCAACTTTCGAGCGCGCTTGATGGTCTCATACACATAGGCAGGGGTGGAGGTGCCACTTGCGTCCTTGAAACAGACAGAGTGGAACTCGATTCCTGCATCCATGATCTTCTTCAGGGTTGCCTCATAGAAGTCTGGGTCATGGGCTCCCTCGGTATTTGGGGGAAGGCTCATCATGGTGACAACCACTTCGTGGCGGAGCCCTGCATCTACAATGGACTTCCCGCTGTCGATGAGGTTGTTTACATCGTTGAGGGCGTCGAAGTTACGGATGGTTGAAATGCCATGCTTCTTGAAGAGTCTGGCGTGCAGGTCGATGATGTCCCTTGGCTGGGAATCCAGACCAACTACGTTGACACCGCGACTGAGGGTCTGCAGGTCTGCATCGTCCCCGGCAACACGGCGGAATTCGTCCATCATGGCGAATGCATCTTCATTGGTGTAGAAGTAGAGGGACTGGAAGCGGGCGCCACCGCCGGCTTCGAAGTGATTGATGCCAGCCTCCTTGGCTGCAGCGACTGCGGGCATGAAATCCTTGGTGAATACACGTGCGCCATATACTGACTGGAATCCGTCACGGAACGCAGTGCACATAAAATTGACTTTCTTCTTCATTTGGGATGATCCTCCGGGGTTTTCTTATTCTTTTGACTTTGCGAAGGCTGCTACGATTGCTGCTGCAATATCTGCATCACTTGCAGAGGTGGCAGTAGCTGTGACAGCTGCGGGACTGCTTACAACGGTTTTGGGCTTCGGTGGTGCGATTTTTCTTGCAATGGCGCTCATGGCCTTGGTAAGGAAAACCAGCAACGTGAGAAACACAAAGACCGTAGCAATACCCAGAATCATGAGGATGACCCCATTCTCCAACTGGGCGACAAGTTGCTCTTTCGGTAGTTGCGCTAAGAATACCATACGAACTCCTAATAAGGGTTATAGTGATCGTAGCCAAGGACTACGAATGACACACTGTGCGTTAGTATATAGGAATCATGGGGAGCGTTTCAAGTAAATGCACGATAAATGCTTTGTGGAATTTAGCATAGCTCAAATAATGTGGTCATGGTTATGCAGAAAAAAGATACCTTTTCAGAAGTTCTGGTTTGCCTGTATACAATTATTTCACTATCTTTTTATAGAATACTCACAGGACTCCCTGCTGCCTCCCACTTCACTTGTCTGTTTTTCTGCTTTGCAGTAAGGTACTCCTTGATAAAATTACAGAAAGAAGAAGGATATATATGGCTGAAGGAATGGATTTTGCACAGCGGATCGCCGAGGACAAGGCGATCAGGGGAAATATGGATAAGATTGGGAGAAAGATCCTGATCATGAGTGGAAAGGGTGGGGTTGGAAAGACCACCGTTACCGTCAACCTTGCCAATGCATTGGTAGACAGTGGATGCACGGTAGGCATTCTCGATACCGACCTGCATGGGCCGAATGTTGCAAAGATGCTGGGTTGTGAGAAAGAGATTCTTACCACCGAAAACGAGGGAAAGACCTTCTACCCGGTTGAGGCCCGTCCAGGACTCAAGGTAATGAGTCTTGCCTTTGCGATCGAAGCAGACAGTCCTGTTGTCTGGCGTGGACCTATGAAGATAGCGGCCATCAGGCAGTTCCTTGCTCAGGCTGACTGGGGAGAACTAGACTACCTGCTCATTGACTCCCCTCCAGGTACCGGTGATGAGCAACTTACCGTCTGTCAGACCATTCCAGAACTTACCGGAACCATTATCGTCACCACCCCACAGGAGGTGGCAATCCTCGATGCCCGCAGAAGTGTAAGCTTCTCCCGCAAGATGGGTGTTGCCATTCTTGGAGTGGTGGAGAACATGAGTGGTCTTGTCTGTCCGTCTTGCAAGACAGAGATTCCCATTTTCGGCATTGGCGGTGGGAAAAAGATGTGTGACCAGATGGGTGTTCCTTTCCTGGGTCGTATTCCCCTTGAAGTTCCTCTCATGGAGGCTGAGGACTCCGGCAAGAGTTACTTGAGCATGCAACCGGCAAGTCCTTCCTCCACTGCCTTGAAGGCCATTGCCCAGATCATAAACAGCGGCATCGCTGTCTCCTCCCACCGTTCCACCGATTTTGCGGGTACCGATTCCTGTGCACCTTCTGCTTGTTCCTCGTGCAGCAGCAATTGCCCATCCAGGAAAGGAGAGTAGGCGTATGTTTGATCCGTTTTCGCAGGGTGGAGGAAGTAAGGAGACAAAGCATCTCGTTTGGAAGTCTGGTCAGCGTAAGCGGGTCTTTGAAGGTCCTATCTTTGATGTTTGCATGGTTCACCGTACCAGTACCGATGGGAGAAGCTCATCCTTTATTGAGGTTGATGCACCCAACTGGGTGACTGTTATTCCCTGGTACAGAAACAAGGATGGGGTTCCCATGATGATTATGGAGGAGCAGTTCCGCCATGGATCGAATACCGTGACCCGTGAGTTTCCCGCCGGGGTGATCGAGGAAGGGGAGCAGCCTCTTGAGGCTGCACTGAGAGAGTTGCGGGAGGAAACTGGACTGGCGGGGGGCAGGGTAACCGAGCTTGGCAATGTCAGTCCAAACTCTGCCTTTATGAATAACCGCTCCTACTTCTTCCTGGTTGAGGGTGCTGAACAGGTTGCAGAACAGGACCTCGATCCCAATGAGCAGCTCGATGTCTTCTCCGTTAGGGTGGATCAGGTGGTTGCGGATATGGGTACCGGCATTTATGATAATGGTATTATGATGATAGCTTTGGGGTTCTTCCTTCGGGAGGCGCAAAAACGTCCTGAGTTGGTAACTACCCTGAAGAAGGAGCAGTGATAATGAAACGAGTTCGTCTGGTACCATCAATTGTAGTCCTTTCATTGGTATTCTTACTCTCTTCCTGCATGAGTGGAGAGGGTATGGTGAGAACCATTGAGGTAAGTGGAACCGCTCAGGTAACGGTCACCCCTGATATTGCAACATTCTCCATCCAGGTCAGCGAGTTGGGAAAGACAACAGAGGAAGCTCAGAAGCTGGCGAACGCCAAGCTTGCCCAGTTGCTTGTCGTTCTCGATACCTTCAAGATTGCAGAGGAAGATATCAAGACAACCAGCCTCAATCTAAGACCAAGCTATCGATGGGATGAGGGAGAACAGATTCTGGAGGGGCAGGTTGCCAGCCAGAGCCTTTCTGTAAAGGTGAGGGATTTGGACTCACTTGGACCGATCATTGATCAGATGGGCAAGGTGAGTGGCATCTATCTCAATTCGGTGCAGATGGACAAGGAAGACAAGAGTGAGGCCCTCGCCCAGGCGAGGCTGGATGCAATCGAGGATGCAAAGAAGAAGGCCATTCTCTATGCAGAGTCCTCTGCAATGCAGGTTGGTTCCCCCATAACCATCAGCGAGTATTCGGTGGCAAGCAATCCCTATAATACCAGAATGAAGATGGAGGCTGCCTCCGCGGTTGCTTATGACATGGCTAGTGAAATCCCTGCTGGTACGATGGAAGTATCCTCGAGGGTTTCCATTGTCTATGAAATGTATTGATATTGCCTAGGTTGGTAGTGCCAATTTGTTGAAAAACAAAGAAATGAAAAAAAACTAGACAAAAAGACTTAACAGACACTCCAATAGTTGGTATAGTGTAGTAGTCCAAACGTGTGGGTGAGATCTTATGTCACATATTCTCTCCCACCGTGTATCTTGTCGTTTTTTCCCCCTCTTCCCTGAGGTAACGGCAGGTACAGGCCGCGCATATGCGGAACTCCTTCAAGGGTGCAAGCTTGAGGGAGTTTTTTTTGGCTCAAGGGAAGATCTGTGGGATTGGGAAATATGAGAAAAACTGGAAGGAATCTGCAACCATAGAAAATGGGCAATCCATCTGTTAGTATTGAGTTAACCAAAAAACAAGCTAACAAGGACGGATGCCCATGAACCAGTATACCAATACCACCCTGCATATTCCAGAGTTCCAAGTGACAGAAGAAGCGACAGGCTTGTCAGTGGGGATGTGGTGCCAGCAGCAGGGAAGCCCTGCAGAGAAAAGATGAGCTGATGAGGGAGCGCAACAGGCTCATCGCCTCTACGCGTCCAGGAAGACTTGCAATACTTGTAAAGCAACAACCTATATGAATTTTCCCCCTACCTGTGAGGGAATGGATTTGTCCATCCTGTGGAGGTGAGCATGGTGGATGACCGCTCTTTGAGCCTAGGAAACCCGAAACCTTCGAAGCAGAAACAGTTCTTGGGAATGCTTTCCAAGAGGTTTTCTGCCTGTAGGCTGAGAGGTATCTACTCCCTGCTTCTCTTGTAGGCATTGCGTTTACGCCAGAGATGGGCGAACATGAACTTCTCACCTTTGTTTCGGTCCCTTTTTTCTAGGTAGGAGAGGATCTTGCGATGCTCTTCCTGGGTCTGTTCCTTTCCTTGGTTGCTGAGGCGTTGGTAGAAGAGCAGGCTGTTGGTGTTTAGGTTCAGTCTGTTGAAAGTGGTCAGGAGAATCTCGTTCCCACAGGCCCGTACCATCTCCAAGTGGAACTTGAAGTGGAGGTCGCTGAACTGCATTACTTCGTTCGGCTTGTCCATGTCACACTTGTCCATCTCGTCTAGGATGGCACTAAATGGAGCTATGTCCACCTCATGCTCGCAGTTGAGCCGGAAGGCCAGGCTTTCCAGATAGGTCCTGACCTCTGCAATATGCTGATAATCCTTGAGGGTGAGTTCCTTCACATAGGAGCCGCTTTGGGGAAGGACGGTGACAAACCCATCCTGCTCGAGACGCTTGATCGCCTCCCTGACCGGAGTTCGGCTGCAATCGTATTCAACAGAGAGTGAGTTCTCACTGAGCTTGCTTCCAGGAATGTATTCATTCTTCAGGATCTTATCTCGTACGTCGTTGTATATCTGGTCAATGATTACTGTCTTTGTTGCCATAGTGTTCCTATTCTATCACTGAAGTGGGTATTCGTGGAGATACTTGCATGTGATGTGTTACTAATCTATAAGAAATTCTAAACTGGAATACTAGAAAAGGCAACAGAAAGATGATGATCGGAACCAGATTTGTTTCTGATTACCCCTATATAAACAATTGTAAAATTATATATTAAATAAAATTAATGCTGTTCTTATGCGAATTATTGAGAGTTTAAAAAATTTTTATTGACAAATCAATTACTTATAACTAGCATACAAGTATCAGTAAATACGCGAGAATCGCATATGACAAAAAGGAGAAGAATCATGAAAAAGCTAACAATGCTTGTGCTATCTGTGATGTTGGTGCTCTTTACCGGGCCACTCTTTGCTGCAGGGTCTCAGGAAAAGGCCGCTGCAAGTGAGGATGGAACGGTTACCCTTACTTGGTGGGCCTTCCCTACCTTTGGCCAGGAGCCCGGCAAGCCGGTCGGCAGTTATGAGGCTGAGATTATCAAGGCCTTTGAGGCAGCCAACCCAGGAATCAAGGTACAGCTTGAGACCATCGACTTTACCAGTGGTCCCCAGAAACTTACCGCAGCCATTGAAGGTGGTACTGCCCCTGATATCCTCTTTGATGCACCGGGAAGAATTATCGAGTACGGAAGAAACGGCAAGCTCGTAAGCTTCGATGATATGTTCACTGATTCCTATAAAAATGATGTAGGTAATGATGAACTGATCGCCGCTTGTAGCGATGGATCTTCCTACTGGATGTATCCCATCAGCGCTTCTCCTTTCTACATGGGTATCAACAAGGAGATGTGGGAAGAAGCTGGGGCATTGCAGTATGTGAACCTTGCAGGGGATCGTACCTGGACTACCGATGATTTTGCCAAGGCAATGGAAGCCCTTGGGAAGAATGGAAACATTGGCCTTTCTGTCTACTGCGGCGGACAGGGTGGTGACCAGGGAACCCGTGCATTGGTATCCAATCTCTATGGTGCAACCATTGCTGATGCAAGCAACAGTCGCTATACCATGAACAGCCCTGAGGGTGCAAAAGCTCTTACCTTGCTCAAGGACCTGGTAGACAAAGGCTACATCGATGCTGGTTTGAGCATCGCAGCTGCAGAGGAGCTTCAGCTCTTCAGTCAGCAGCAGATTGCGTCCACCATATGTTGGGGTACCAGTAATGCACTCAACTATGCAAGTGACGAGTACACCCAGATCTCCATCCCATTCCCGAGCAATGATGGGGTGCCCAGCCTTGAGTACCTCGTAAACGGGTTTGGAATCTTCGACAACAATGATGCAGCTCGCGCTGAGGCTGCCAAGAAGTTTGTCGCCTTCGTCTGTGACGATCCAGCATGGGGACCAAAGAACGTTGTGCAGACCGGTGCTTTCCCGGTACGCTCTTCCTTCGGTGACCTCTATCCTGGTAATGACGAGTACAAGCTCCTTGCTTCCTGGACCAAGTACTATGGTGGCTACTACAACACCATGCCCGGTTTTGCAGCAATGAGAACCGAGTGGTGGAACATGCTCCAGTACGTCTTCACCGGGGATAAGACAGTCAGCCAGGCACTTGCCGATTATGACAAGAACTCCAACGCTGTCTTCAATTAATTGTTAGAATGTGTGTAGGTCCTCCCCACTGGGGTGGGGGGGACACTCTATGAATGTTCCAAGGTGTAGGTATGGAAAGCAAGACCAATAAATATGGCGTAAGCCATGCAATCCAGAGACAGATCGATAGAACCAGCTACTTGTTTTTACTCCCCATGCTGCTCTTCTTTGTCGGCTTCGTCATCATCCCCATGGGGATGGGTATCGTAACTAGTTTCTTCAACTACACCATGAGCAGTTTCCAGTTCATCGGTCTGAAGAATTACATTGACTTGTTCAAGGACCCAAAGTTCCTCCGTTCTTTCTGGAATACCTTTGTAATCGTGGTGGTAACGGTACCCGCTGTTACGGTATTCTCCCTCTGGGTGTCCTCTATCATCTACGATAAGAATGCCTGGGTTACCTCTTCGTTCAGAGGAGTTTTCTACCTTCCTGTGGTAACAGGAACGGTTCCGGTGGTCGTGGTCTGGAAATGGATCTTCGACAAGTACGCCGGTATTCTCAACTATATTTTTATGAGTCTTGGGATCATAGACAAAAATATCAGCTGGCTTGGTAATAAGGATACTGCCATCTGGTGTATCTTGGCTATTTTATTCACCACCAGCATCGGCCAGCCGATTGTCCTGTACATCTCGGCCTTGGCGAATGTCGATACCTCTGTCCTGGAAGCAGCAGAGGTTGATGGGGCAAGTAAGATGCGAACCTTCTGGCAGGTGAAATGGCCTTCCATCATGCCAACCACGTTGTATGTTGTGGTAATTACGACGATCAACAGTTTCCAGGTGTTTGCCTTGATCCAGTTGCTTACCAGTGGAGGCCCTGTGTATTCGACCAGCACCATCATGTACTACTTATACGACAATGCCTTCAGCTTATATCGCTACGGATATGCGAATTCCATGGGAGTGGTGCTGGCAATCGTTATCGGGTTTTTTAGTGTGTTGCAGTTCAAGTCGATCAAATCCAATGTGGACTACTAGGGAGGTATGACTATGTTGAAACAAAAAAGTTCCCCCTACAAGTTCTTGATGATGATCATGCTCTTGGTAGTCTCAGTCCTGTTTATCTTCCCCTTCTATTGGATTGTAACCGGCGCATTCAAAATCCAGAAGGTCGCTATCCAGATGCCTCCCCAGTGGTTTCCCACCGACCCAACATTTGCCAACTTCACGGAGTTGTTCATAAACCCGGCGGGCAAGTGGTTCTTCAACAGCATCTATATGTCCTTTACATCAATGGTCCTAGTCTGCCTGACCAGCGCCATGGCAGGCTATGTGCTGGCGAAGAAGCAATTCACCGGCAGGGGGATTGTCTTCGCCGTCATTATTGCTGCCATGGCACTGCCAAAGCAGGTTGTCTTGGTACCATTGGTGAGGATCATGAACTCGATCGGGATGTACAACACCCCTTGGGCTGTCATCCTGCCTGCTGTAGGCTGGCCGTTTGGAGTGTTCTTGATGAAGCAGTTTGCCCAGACCATTCCCACAGAGATTCTCGATGCTGCGCGCATTGATGGAAGTGGGGAGTGGATGACCTTTGTAAAGATCGTTACCCCGATCATAAAACCAGCCTACGGTGCGTTGGCGATCTTCACCTTCATAACAACGTGGAATGACTACTTCTTGCAGTTGGTCATGCTTCAGAGTCGTTCCAAGTTGACCATCGCACTCGGGGTGGCAACCTTGCAGGCAGAGATGGCAACCAACTATGGGGTGATCATGGCAGGAGCTGCCCTGGGTGCGCTTCCTATTGTGACCATATTCCTCCTGTTCCAGAAGTATTTTGCAAGCGGCATAACCATGGGCGCTGTGAAGGGCTAAGTAAGAGAAACCGGAGAGGCTCCTTGGGTTTCTCCTACCAAAAAGGGTGTAAACTATGGATAAAATGCGATTGGATCGTATTGGTGGGGTAATCCCTGCCGCTCTGACCTGTTTTGATGAACATGAGAACTTTGACGAGCAGTGTCAGCGCTCAGTGGTACAGTTCCTGCTTTCCAAGCATGTGGATGGGCTCTACCTTACCGGAAGTACCGGGGAGACCTTCTTGATGGATGGAGAAGAGCGAAAGAAGGTTGTGGAGGTTGTCTGTGATGAGGTGGCAGGCAGAGTCCCCATTATTGTCCACGTTGGAGATATCGGGACCAGGAAATCAATCAAGCTTGCTGAGCATGCCTATGAGCATGGCGTCTCTGCCATCTCCTCTGTTCCTCCCTTCTACTGGAAATTCTCATTTGATGAGGTCTATCGCTACTATCAGGAGCTCAGCAGCTCTGTCCCCCTTCCCATGATTGTCTACAATGTTGCCTTGGCCGGTGTGGTGGACTTTAGCCAGATCAAGAGACTCTCTACGCTGGATAATGTGGAAGGGATCAAATATACGGCAAGCACCCATCATGAGATTTTAAGGATCAAGGAAGAGATTGGACAGGATTTCAAGGTCTACTCAGGCAGTGACGAGATGGCACTCTCAGGGCTTGCCTATGGTAGTGATGGTCTTATCGGCAGCTTCTACAATGTCATTCCAGAACTTTTCATCGGTCTCTATAAAGCACATGAGAGAGGTGACTGGGAATTAGCGAAACTCTTGCAGAAACAGGCTGATGCAATCATCTTCTGCGTATTGCAGTACCCGATGCATGCAAGTATGAAGTGCATGCTCAGCTGGATCGGTATAGATGCAGGAACCGTGAGAAGACCGTTCTCTTCCCTTGATGCGGAGAAAGAGAAACAGCTCAAGGAAGAGCTTAGAAATCTTCGTGATTCCTACAAGATCGAGGGGGTTGCTGTACTGGATGTACTGTAAATAGGGGCATTCATGTATATTCCCCCGGTTGGGCAGGTTCCCAGCTGGGGGATTGCTTTTAAAGAGTGGTCTACCATTTTCAATCTGTCCATAGTACGGTACGATTCAGCAATTCAACGAGGACTATGGAGGAGAGTACAGGATGATTATCCTAAAGAATGAACAGCTTGAAGTTGCAATTGACCCAGATCGGGGTATGACCGTTGAGTCATTCCGGTTTCGAAATAGAGAGTTTTTACGCTGGGAGGCAGAAAGAAAAAAGGCAGGGTTGACCTATGGTATTCCCTTCCTCTTTCCTACCCCAAGCAAGGTAGAGGACAATACCTATCAATTTCGGGGAAGGAAGCTTCCTGCTGTCATGCACGGTTTTCTTAGAAATGAATCTTTTCGTGTTAGCTCTCAGTCCCCATTCCAGGTGACGGCAGTTGCTGCCTTTGATGGTTCTTTCCCTCTCTTTCCCTATCAGGCAGAGTTGCAAGTAAAGCTGACGGTGGAAAAGGAGTGTCTTTCTTGGGATATTTCCCTTACCAACTTGGATAATGAACCTCTTTCCTACGGTCTAGGGCTACATCCCTACTTCCTCAAAGAGCCAGGAATGGAGGTGAAAACCTCATTTTTTGCCTCTATGCCGAGTGACGAGCATTTGATCCCCAGTGGGCAGATCAATGCAGTGGATGGCACCCCCCTCGACTTCAGATCTTTTGGGAGTGTTGATGGGCTGATCATCGATATGGTCTTCCTTTCAGAGGGACCGTTTCAAAGCACATTGCGCTATCAGGACGCTGAACTGCGACTCTCGGCGAGTAATGACTTTTCTCATGGGATCATCTATACCGATACAGAGAAAGAGTACCTCTGTGTAGAACCTCTAACCTGTTCCACTGATGCCCATAACTTGGCAGAGAAGGGGTATCAGACAGTTTCTGGTCTTATTGTCCTGGAAGCCGGTGAGACACGGGAAAGCTGGGTTCGACTGTCAGCAAGGACTACTTGAACACAGCTCTCATATAGTCGTTGAGATTCTCATGTTCCCACATCATTCGGTAGAGTGCCTGTACAAGGGGGAATTCCTCTTCAACCTCTTTCTCTCGGGTGAGCTCTCCCATCAATTTTACAGTCCTGCTCCCCTCGATGACGGTTGAAGAGCTGCCACTGTTGTCGATGGAGAATCCCTTTCCCATCAAGAGCCCGAGGGTCCTGTTCCTGGAAAGATCATTCAGGCTGGTCAGTCCCAGGTCTCCCAGGCCACAGTAGCAGAAGATGGTCTCCGTACTGCAACCAAAGAGGGATAGAAAGCGTCTCATCTCTCCAACTGCCTTGGTATAGATGAGAAAGTCTACATTGGGGGAGTTGAACCGGCCACTGACCAAGCCTATGGCTATGGCGTACATGTTCTTGAGAATACTCATCAGCTCGACCGAGCGGATATCTTCAGTGTAATCCAGGTAGAGGCCGGTGTCCTTGAGGATCTCCTGCTTGAACTGGGTATAGTCCTCTCTCTTTCCCCCAAAGGTGAAGGAAGAGGGCAGACCATGCAGTACTTCAATCGCGAAGGTGGGACCCTTCATGCTTGCAGTTCTGGAAAAGGGAATCTGTTCGGTGATGAAAGCTCCGTCATCGCTCATCCCCTTTGCGAGGTTGATCACGAGGCAATCTTTCTTTGTATACTCCTTGATCTCCTCAGTGAAGGATACAATGACCTTTGAGGGGATGACCAGGAGAATGCAGTCAGCACTGCGGAAGATCTGCTTGTCACTTGTTGCCCTGATGCTGGTGTTCAAAAAGTGAGTGGGAAAGTATTTGGTATTGCGATGGTTCCTGTTTATATCCTCTACGACATCCTTTTCGATGGACCAGAGAATGACGGTATTGTGGGTATTCCAGGAGAGCCGTTCAGCCATGGCGGTTCCAAAGACTCCGGCTCCTGCAATTACGATGGTATTGTGATAGGGCAAGGTGCAACTCCTTTTCCATGGGGCCAGACCATGGTTCGGTGGGGGATGTTTGCCTCAAGGAAGATGGAATCATCCTCTACAATGAAGCCAAGCTTCCCATAGAATCCCTCACTTCGTACTTGTGCATGGATATAGACCGGCATCTCTGCAACCGACAAGGCACAACGTACCAAGAGCTCCCCATAATGCAATCCGCGATAGGTCTCAAGTACTGCAATGCGTTCCAGTTTGGTGCCCTGCTCGGTTTTTCTGATGCGTACTGTTCCTGCCGCTTCATCGTCGATGAGCAGCAGCAGATGCGCGCAATCGGGATCTTTTCCGTCAAAATCGATTGTTTCGCTTACGCCTTGTCCTTTGACAAAGACCTCACGTCGTACCTGCTTGCACATTGCAAGATACGCTTGGTTGGTGGGCAGGGAGGCACTCCCTGCTTCGAGGTATATTACAGTCTGTTCCATTCTGTCCATCATACCGACAAGAAAGGTTCCCACTCAAGAGGTAGAACGAAAAGAATAGGTTGAAGAGTTCTTGCTACTTGATCTTCTTGAAGATGTAGATTCGTGAACCGAAGTCACCCAATACCCTGGTCATGGCATCGTAGCCGGTTCCCCCGAACTGCTGGTTCAGCTTGATGCCTGCAAAGGCAATCTGCTCACCGGTGAGGCGGTAGTGTTCTACCTCACTGTCCAGGGAGAGTGCCTTGCTGATTGTCTCCTGGGCAACGCCTCCTTCGGTGATGGGAACAGGACTGACCTGGTTGAGCAGATTTCCAAACATCTTGATGTCGATACGTTGTTGGCGGGGAAAGACCTCATAGACGGCATTTAAATCGACAGCCTCCACACGGAGCTTGTCAGTGCCGGGATTGGCAGGATTGAGCTTCTGGGCGAAGAGGACCAGCAACTCACTCTTGTCTTGGCTTGCCACTGCCCAGATGACCTGGTTAGAGGTACTGTTTGCCAGTTTGACCCGGGTGAAACTCCCATACTGAAGAAGAGCTCTGTGTGCCTTGTAGAAAGCAATCTGGGCCTTGATGGCATCCTTCTGCTGTCCTTTCAGTTTGGTGATATCCATCTCATAGCCAAGTAAGCCGAATGCGGCTACATTGAATCGTGACTCCAGATCACTTCTCCTGAGGGTCTGGTGGTTGGGTGAGTCACTGACATGGCTTCCCATGGTCGAGAGCGGGTAACCACAGCTGGTTCCCTCTTGGATATAGAGCCTGGAAAGTACATCAGTGTTGTCACTGGTCCAGGTTTGTGGCATGTAGCAGAGCATGCCCAGGTCAAAGCGGTTACCTCCGCTTGCACAGGACTCAAAGAGGATATTGGGGAATGCTGCCGTGAGCTTCTCAAGCAGTTCATAGAGCCCCAGAATATAACGGTGAAAGAATTCACCGTGATCTTTCATTTCCCTGTTTGCACTGTAGAGGTCACTGAATACCCGGTTCATGTCCCATTTGATGTAGTTTACATTTGCGACGTGCCAGACTTCTGAAAGTTGCTTGAAGAGATAGTCTCGTACATCAGCCCTGGTGAGGTCAAGAATATACTGGTTTCGTCCCACGCTTGGACGCCTGCCTGGTATGGCGATCATCCAATCGGGATGTTTCTTGTAGAGCTGGCTCTCTATGCTTATCATTTCAGGTTCCACCCAGAGGCCGAACATCATCCCCAGTCTATGTACCTCAAGGGAGAGATTCTCCAAGCCCGAGGGAAGCTTCTTCGGGTTCACTGTCCAGTCCCCGAGACTGGTGGTGTCGTCATTGCGTAGGCCAAACCATCCGTCATCCAGCACGAACAGTTCAATGCCGAGAGATGCACTCTCCCTGGCAAGACGGATCAGCTTATCCTCGGTGAATTTGAAGTAGGTCGCTTCCCAGTTGTTGACCAGGATAGGCCGCTCACGGAACTGCCAGGGGCCACGGATGATGTGGTTGTTGATGAAGTGGTGAAAGTTATGGCTTGCTCCGTTTAAAGCATCGGGGGAGTAGGTGAGTACCGCCTCAGGAGTCTGGAAACGGTCCTGTGGGGGAAGACTCCAGCTGAAGGTTGCCGGGTTTATGCCACTCATCACCCTGACCTTTCCGAATGGGGAGGTCTCTACCAACTCGCGATGGTTGGAGCTGTAGATGAGGTTCATCCCAATGGTCTCTCCGTTCTCCTTGGTAAGGAAGATGCATGGGTTGTGTTCAGCACCGGAGACTCCGCTCTTGCTGTCGTTTATTATGGTTCCAGGGGAAAGGGGACGTTCGTGCATGTACCGCTCTCGGGACCAGGATCCGTCAAAGGTGACCAGATTCCAGTCATCACTGTCGAGGTCGAGCTGTGCAGAGGCCAGATTTTTGATGGTGACGGCCTCAGCTCCATCATTGTAGAGCGTTGTCCTCCTTGTAATGACATTGCTGTCCTCAAAGACCGTGTAGGTGAGTGCCAGGCGCAGGGGAAGCAAGGCTTCCTTCAGAGTGACTTCCAAGGTGGTACAGGTGCTCTTGTTTCCATAGGATTCGGGCAAACCGCTGAAGGTTCTGGGCTTTCCTGGGAGGATCCTGAAGCTTTTTACCAAAAAATCGAGGGTCTGCATGCCTCTTGTGTAGGAAATATCGATGGAACTCTCTCGATAATCACCTTTGCCCATGGTAGAGTATTCCATGCAGAGGTTGTTGAGAAAGAGCGTTGGGTGGTCACTGTCATAGGCAGTGCCGAGGCCGATGTTGAGGCTTCTTTTCTCTGCAAGTGCGTCTATACTGATGGTATCTTTGCTGAGATATCTGCCGTAGTAGAGGTGTTCAAGGTGCCCTGTTTCGGTAATTGCGAACAGATAGGTGGTCTTCTTTGTAGAGAGGTTGAACAGTCGGTCCTTCTTGGAAATCATGGGACGGTACTCCTTGAACTTGGAAAAGGTCTATGCTACCAGTATACTGTCATTGGACTGTTTTTAACACCATGATGTTTCGCTTTTATGAGGAGTTGCTCAATGGATATCCGTCGTCTGAGATTATGGGAGAGCAGAAATGCCACCGTGCTGACCAATGACCTGATTCAGGTGGTGTTGGAAGATCAGGGTGGTATGACCCTCGAGCTCAGTGCGCTCTTGGAGAAGGGAGGGCGGATCAATGCACATCTGGTGCCCTTCTATCGAGGTACTGGTACCTCGGTATTCAGTGATGAGAATGCTGAGTACTGGAAGAACAGTCCGTTCCTCTACCAGAAAGCAGGATCCTATTTCAGTTTTCCAAACTACGGTCCTTCCTACGATGCCGTTATTGCCTCCCAGGACCAAAGTGGATACACCGCATCTTCCTACTGGATGGTGGAGCGCTACGGTACTGACCCTGAGTTTGGAGGGGTCTGGCTTATGAGTATGGTGAGAAACAGGAAGGAACACTATTTGGTGAGAAAGATTGATATGTTGCTCCCAAATCATCCTGTCCACTACACTGCAATCTTCATCACGAACAACGGTAGTACAGACCTGCTTGCCAATACTGCATGGAACAGTGAGATCGGATCTCCGTTCCTGGAATCAGGGTGTGTGCTCAATGCCAGTGCCCAGAGCTGGAGGACCGGCCCTGAGGAATCCATGACAGGGGTTGTTTCTCGACTGCAGCCCAACGTTCAGTTTGATGACTGGAGGAAGGCGCCTCTAAAGCAGGGTGGGACAGTTGATCTGAGCGAAGTGCCGCCCCCCATTGGAAAGACAGACTTCATCAGTGGTGCAATTCCACGTCTCAGCAACCTGGGTTGGTCGAGTGTGATAAATCCAAGGCAACAAATGGTCTACTTTACCTTCTTCCCGGGACCCCAGGCATTGACTGAACATGAGATAGGTCTTAACTTCAACAACTTCCTCTTTGATTATGGTGGGCGTACCGAGACTCCCTGGGCGTTGTATCCTGGTGGGATGAGCCAGCAGTACTCGATTAACTGTGGATCGGGGACAAACAAACTCTACGCAGGTACAAAGGAAGCCACAGCAAGCGATACCTTGCAAGATGTCCCCACCACGGTAACAATCGGGGCAGGCGAAACTCGATCTCTCTACTACGCGACAGCATTCGCCCCCTATGACAATACTCGCATCGGTGGCAACTTCTACACGGTAGAGCAGGTTGTAGAGGGGATTCTTCTCAAGAGGACGAAGAGCTATGCCTTCATTCCGGCTGACTCAGTATTCCACTGCATTAAGACATTGGCAAAGCGAATATTGAACAACGACTAAAAAAGACCACCCCGGTGAGAGGGTGGTCTTGGACAGACAAGTTTGTATTGGTTTATTGGGCGTAATATTCTACGTAAACGGTTCCGTTGTAGGTAGCCTGCGTTGCATTGGCTGCATCGGAAGCATTAAGTTGCACATTGATGGAATAGCTGTCAACAACCATCTGCTCAACACCATCTCTGTTTACAATTTCAACTGAAGCCGGAGGAGTTGCTGCAGTGGTGTACTGAGCGCTTCCAACCTGAACAGTGTAGTTGATGGGGCTTATCGTGCCATTTGTCAGCTGTGTTGCTCTGAGCTTAAGGACATATCCGTCTCGGTTATTGGTCTTGGTCAGTACATACCCAATGGGGGTGTCAGTCAGTGTATCAGCAGTTGACATTTCGTAGCTACTTAGATCAGTTGCATTCTGGAAGCCTGCTACATCAGCTGCAGTATCTTCAGCAATCTTTATGACGTTGACACCCTGGATTACAGTAGAGACATCAAAGGTATCAGAAGTAGTAGGCACAACAGCAAATAAAGCGAAGGAGGAGATAACAAGAACCAACAAAGTTGCAATACTATTCTTCTTCATTTTTACTATCCTTTAGGAGCTTAACTCCTGTGCAAGTTTTCTGTGCCTTCCCAAGCACATCTCTATAATAGGAAATCTAGGGACTTATGTCAACAGGAATGGTAAAAAAAGTATAACTTTTTCAATAAAAATAACTAATCTTGTTAAGAGAATATGTAACTAGATATAATAAAACAAAATAAAAAATGCTAAATGTATCGGTTACTTATGACAACATAGGCACTTTGTGTAGGATTGTTTCGGTCATTTCGTATATGGTAGAAGGTGCATAATTCCAGTAGGTACTGTAAAAGTATGAACTTTGACATAAGTTATGACTGATAACCATACTATTAATAAGAAGTTGTACTGATTGTAGTTCTTTCTCAATAGATAGTGGTAGATGTTGTAAGAAGTAAAAGAGGTAAGAATGCGTAACAGGATGGTGTTGTTGGCACCACTGTGGTTGAGGTAGGTATTAGGTGTATGTACAACGTGGTATTACAAGACGAACATAGGGATTCAGTGGAGAGAATGCTTCAGTGTATTGATGCACCTCTCGGTGAGGTGATCACAATCCAGCAGCTTCCATAAGTTCGCAAGCTCTCACCTTGGTATTGCTCTCGTGTGTTCAAGGATGCTGCAGGCATGGCTCCCTTCACCTTCTTGAGGCATAGCCTTTGAGTGAATCTGCAGAGAAATTGGAGAGTCCTGATGT
>JBFWKK010000009.1:0-48853 GCA_050252715.1 Sphaerochaeta sp.
ATCAAAGGGAAACTATGCCCTGCATAGATTGCTGAGCTGTAGTCAGGGTTCTGGGCAAAAGAAGCTGCGACACTTGCGGTCAAACAGACCACATATCCAATAGAAAGGTCGATTCCTTTGGTAATGATAATCATTCCAACACCAAGGGCTGCAAAGGACCTTACTGATTCTGCAATCAACAGATTCCTGATACTGTTCCATCTCAGAGCCTGCCCATTGGTCAGGATGGACAGAAGAAGCAATAGTCCGACAAAGGTAACCCAAGTAGTATATTGTGTGGCAACTTTCTTGCTGTCATTCAGTAGTTTTTTCATTTCCATGGTAGGCTTTTCCTCTCTCTCTTACATGAACTTCGTTGCGAGACGCATTATATTCTCTTGGGTGCACTCAGTCTTATCCAATACACCGGTACATTTCCCAGAACAGAGAACCATCACCCTGTGGGACATGCCGATCAATTCCGGCATCTCCGAGGAGACCATGATGATGGCCTTCCCCTGCTCCACCAGCTGTCCCATGATCTGGTAGATCTCATATTTTGCCCCAACATCAATACCTCTGGTAGGTTCATCCATGATCAGGATATCCGGCAAGGTCATCAACCAACGGCTGATGATTACCTTCTGCTGGTTTCCTCCAGAGAGATTCTGTATCAAGGTCTCCATCGTCGGAGTCTTGGTCCTCAGGGCCTTGTTGTACTTTACTGACTCTTCGTTCAGCTCTTTATGCTTCAACAAGTGGAATGTATTCAAATACTCTTTCAAGCTGGCAATGGAGGTATTGCTGGAAATGTTCATAAGCGGGAAAATGCCACTTCCACGTCGGTCCTCGGTAATCATCCCGATTCCATGCTCGATTGCCTTTCTCGGTGTCATGTTCAAAATCTCATCGTTGTCGACATAGATTTTGCCTTCGCTGGTTGCACGTACCCCAAAGATGGCCTCCATCAGTTCCGTTCTCTGTGCACCAACCAAGCCACCAATACCAAGGATCTCTCCCCGATGCACCTCGAAGGAAACATCCTGGAAGCTCCTTGGGTTCGGAGAACTCAAGTGTTCCACTTTCAGCAACACCTCACCAACTTGGCTTTTGAACTCTGGGAAACGGAGCTTAGCATCACGGCCAACCATCAAGCTGATCAGCTTCTCATTGGTCATATCTGCCACATCGTAGGAGCCAACCATCTGACCATCGCGCATGACACTTACCTCATCGGCGATGGAGAAAATTTCTTCCATTTTGTGGGAGATGTATATGATTGCTACATTTTGTTCACGTAACTGTCTGATGATCTTGAAAAGGTGTTGCACCTCGTTGTCGGTCAAGCTACTGGTAGGCTCATCCATGACCACTACAGAAGCATTGTAGCTTACAGCTTTTGCTATTTCACAGGTCTGCTGCATGGAGATTGACAACGATCCGATACGCACCTCCGACTTCACATCAATCTCTAGATCCTTCAGGAGTTTTCGCGTATCCTCATTCATCTTCTTATGATCAATCAAACCGGTCTTTTTCAGTGGCTCCCTACCAAGAAAGATATTCTCGGCTACCGAGCGTTCAGGCACATTGCTGAGCTCCTGGTGAATCATCGACACGCCCTGTTTCAAGGCATCATGGGAGTCCTTGAACCGGTGTTCTTTCCCATTGAGTTTGATAATTCCACTATCTTCCTGATAAATCCCGAACAAACACTTCATCAACGTCGATTTGCCTGCACCATTCTCACCCATCAGGGCATGCACCGTTCCCGGCCTTACACGAAGGCTTACATCATCAAGCGCCTTCACGCCAGGAAAGGTCTTGGTAATCCCTTCCATCTCCAGGGCAAATGTCTTGTCCATCTGTCTTCCTCTTTCCATCTCTCTGCAATCGTCGTTCATAAAGTGCCTCCTGCCACCCAAGGCAGCAGGAGACAATCTTTTCCTACATCAAGTCCTTGTAGTTTTCCTTGGTGATCGGCTTGAAAGGAACCAGGTAGCACTGGCTGATGACAGCAGCGTCATTTGCCGGAGCTTCACTGATGACTTCCTTAGCAGGCTCAATACCCCAAGCGGTGATGCCCTGTGCAGTACCTTCGGTTGCCATTGCATAGGCAAGCTCGAATGCGGTGCTGCTCTGTCCGACAGAGTCCTGCAGAACGGTTGCATAGAGCTTATCCTGATCCATTGAGTTCAATGCATCAGCAGTAGCATCAATACCGATGACAGGGAAGCTGAGGATGGTACCATCGCTTGCATCGTTGTCAACAAGACCGTTGGTGATCAAAGATTCAACAGCACCAAGAGCCATGCCATCGTTCTGAGCTACGACGAGGTTGAACTTGCCACTATGTGCTGCAAGCCAGGTATCCATTTTCTCTTGTGCCTTGTCCGGGGTCCAGTCAGCGGTATCCTTGGCGACAAAGTTTACGGTATAGCCGAGGCTCTCGAGGGTGTCGATGAAACCAGCTTCACGACTGATCTGGGCAGGGTGACCAAGCTGACCCTGGAGGTAGAGAATGTTCAACTTCTTGCCAGGTGCCTTCTCAGGATACTTGGTGAAGTAGTCATCTACAATCTGGGCCTGGTACTGACCGGCAACCAACTCAGGTGAGGAAGCAAGGTAGAAGTCCTTTCCGACCTTCAAAGCTTCAACAGAAGGCTGGATGTTCGAGAATGCGGCTCCACCACCGACAGCCTGAATCTGCTGAGCCATCTGTTCGGTAGCACTGGTATCCTGTGGGATGATGACAAAATACTTGTATCCCTGGGTAGTCAGGGTGTTGAGCTGGTCGAGCTGACGAGCAACATCGCCCTGTGCATCCTGAAGGTTCAACTCTACTCCATTTTCTTCAGCAAGCTTGCGAAGGTTGTCGGCATAGTCCTTCACGAACTGTTCATTCAAGTTACGGATCAGAGCCCCGATCTTCACCGAATCATCAGCGGCTTCCGCACCACCTTGTGCGAAGAGACCAGTGCAAGCAAGAGCAAGCACCAACAAAATGGCTACTGTCTTCTTCATAAAAACTCCTTTTGAATCATTCCAGGATTTGCCTCCTGGCAAGCGTGATATTTCAATAGGTATTCATCGCTGATGAACAACCCCTATTGCCGATACTATTAGTATCTTTACATCCGAATTTTCATTTGTCAACGAAAAAATGTAAACGTTTACAGGTTTTTACCATAAATGTAACCGATGGTATATATAATACAATTTATCAATACTTTTAGCTAAGTGTAAACCTTTACAATCCACCCGGGCTGAACGAATGATTCATTGAAATTGGCTGGTATGTTTCCTTGCAATATCGATATATTTGGATTGGTATAGAGTGGTTAACCTGCTCTTTTTTTTGTATGGATCAGTTTCACATTTCCAAGAAAATTGGTGGTAATTTTTCCAAGATTACTACATAGTAAAACTATGGCATACACCGAATATGGAAACACATGGTGGGGAGAGCGATGGCTCAACTCCCTCACAGAAATCGATTACTCAAACAGACTCCCCAGGGGGAAACGGTACGCACGAAATGGCTCTGTTCGTTCCATTACAACTGATAGAGGTAAAGTAACCGCACGTGTCCAAGGGACAAGAGTTACCCCCTACAAGGTAAGCATTGGAGTCGGCCAATACACGAAAGCAGACAACAAGAGACTGATCGATCTTATCAAGGAAAATCCATATTATCTGGGAAGCCTGCAAACTGGAGAGCTCCCCCCAGAACTTGAACAAGAGTGTATGGAAATCGGTATAAAATTGTTCCCCCAATCATGGAAGGATTTGGGGATGCAGTGCAGCTGCCCTGACTGGGCAGTCCCCTGCAAACACTTGGCTGCAGTCATCTACATGATTGCCAATGAGATCGACAAAGATCCCTTTCTTATCTTTCGCCTCCATGGACTGGATGTTCAATCATTGCTTTTAAGTTCCACAAGCACTATTGAAGATCAGATACCAACATTGGATTCTCTTACCCTAAGCACTTGGAAAGGTAGCTCAACTGAATTGGGTGAAATGGACCTACAGTTGATCTCAGATATGAAACCTGTTCTGGAACGTGTCCTTACTGAGGCCCCGCTCTTTGCCCCTCAACATGACTTCAAGCGAGACTATCTTTCATTTGTTTCAAGCCTTGCAAAAGAGACCACAAAGTTTGTCAATCAGCTGGAGAACCCAGAGCAGATTCCGAGCATCCTCTATGATGAATGCAAGATCACCTACCATGGACAAACGATGCAAGGAGTTTTTAAACAGGGCAAAAGCAAGCTTGCCTTTTCATCACAAGAGATGGATGAGTGTCTCTCCTATCTCCAATCCTTTCCCATCGGTTCAACAGAGGAGTACCCTACAGTCCTTTCACTCCTGCTCTTTGCACACAACTTTGCGCTTCGACTTCTGCAGGCCCATGGTGCCATCCCAAGACTGTTGGATCTTGGCAAAGACCAATACTGCCTTCACTGGATTCCTGCCTATTTCAATCCTGAGATCAAGACTATAACAGATTCCCTCGCAGCTAGGTTGCAGGATAAGGATCTAGTCTTCATTGGTTCCCAACCGGCAGACAAGCTCCAGCAAATCTTTCTCATGGTGTCATTATTTGTTCGCTCCTACAGCGACCTATTAGTGGATGCTGCAAATATCCCAGAAACTGACGAGCATGCATTGTTCTTTGCAGGATCACCCTATAAAATCAGGACCCTTGCTCAGAGAGGGAATCACCTTGCCATCCATAACTGGCTTGGAAGACTTATGCTCACCACCAGCTCTCATCGTCCCGTCCTTTGGATGAAGGAAACAGGAAAGGATACCTTCCAGTGTGCCATCCAAGTCAAAGAGGCGGATAAGGAACCGATTGATCTCTCCTCATTTCTTTCAGAAAACACAGGGACAGCTGCAATCCTCCAGGATCTCAGTTATCTGGGAACCTACTTCAATCCTATCCGGAAAGCATTGATGGCACGAGGTAGTACTACAGTTACTGGTGATGAATTTCTTGATGCTTGGTTCAATGCCCTTCCAGCTTTGAAAGGACTTGGGGTCAGTATGATCATCCCAAGAAGCTTGCAGAAGACGCTCTCTCCACGTGTTTCTGTTCGTATGAGCACCTCCAGTGGAGGATCTGCTGAGAGTTTTCTTGCCTTACGGGATCTTCTGGATGTCTCATGGACTATTGTTTTGGGAGAAGATTCAGTTGACCCAGAAACGTTGCAATCCATGTTGGATCAAGGTCGAAAGTATGTCGCGTTCAAGGATCAATACGTACTGCTCGATGAGAAGGAGATTGGAAGAATCAACCGTAGACTGGAGAAAGCCATCAAACTCTCCCCACTCGACCTCCTGAAAGCGCATCTGTTGGGTACCTATGATGAACAGCCGGTGATGATGGAAAAAGGCGTACAGGAACTGTTCAGCTCCCTCCTACAGATAGACCCTACCCCCGTACCCTCTGAAGTTAATGCTGTATTACGACCTTATCAAGAACGGGGCTTTCAGTGGTTGATGCACAACCATGCAATCGGATTGGGCTCACTTTTGGCAGACGATATGGGACTCGGTAAGACAGTACAGGTAATAGCATTCCTGGTCGCCCTGAAAAACAAGAACATCATCACACAGAAAAAACCAGTGTTGATTGTCGTTCCAGCCTCACTGATGACTAACTGGGAACATGAGATCGCACGCTTTGCCCCTTTTCTCTCAACCTTTGTATATCATGGGCAAAACCGACAACTTGAGAAGGGAAGTGACTGCATCATTACCACCTATGCTACAGTGAGAAGAGATTGTGAACTCTTACAGAAAACCCGCTTCTCGGTGACCATCCTTGATGAGGCTCAGGCAATCAAGAATAGGGAATCAGCCCAAGCAAAGTCTGTCAGCAAACTGAAAAGCGATCATTCCATCGCCATGACCGGCACACCAGTGGAAAACCGAATGCTTGACTACTGGAGCATCATAGATTGTGTCATGAAGGGATATTTGGGTAATCAGACAAGCTTCAAGACCCATTTTGCCATTCCCATTGAGCGGTATCATGATCAGGCTGCCTTGAAGGCATTCCGCTCCCTTACAAAACCATTGATGCTTCGTCGAGTCAAAACTGATACCTCAATTATCAACGACCTACCAGAGAAGCTGGTACTTGAAAGGTACGCAAATCTATCCTTGGAGCAAAAAGTACTATACAAGGGAATTGTGGAGCAGACGGAGAAAACCCTGCAAGGTGCTGATGGAATTGAAAAGAAAGGCGCGGTATTCAAGTTAATGACAGCCCTCAAACAGGTCTGTTGCCACCCTGCCCTTTACTGCGACACCAGTAACAAGGAATCAGGGAATTCCGGGAAAACTACCCTCTTGATGGACCTGCTTGAGTCAATTCATCAGAGAAATGAGAAAGTGTTGGTTTTCACCCAATACGCCCAAATGGGGTTCCTGCTTCAAGAGTTGTTGAAAGAATCATTTTTACTGGAGGCTCCCTTCCTGCATGGTGGCTCTACCAGGACACAGCGGGATGCAATGGTGAATCAATTCCAATCTGATCCTGAATGCTGGCTGATGCTTCTCTCAATTCGAGCAGGCGGCACTGGATTGAACCTTACATCAGCAAGCCATGTGATTCACTATGATCTATGGTGGAATCCAGCTGTGGAGAACCAAGCAACCGACCGTGCGTTCAGAATCGGGCAAGACAAGCAGGTAACTGTCCACCGTCTTATCACAGAAGGGACCTTTGAGGAACGCATCAACGATATGCTCACTTCCAAAAAAGATTTGGCTGACAGTGTTGTATCGGCAGGGGAGAATTGGATAACAGAGCTCTCAACTGAACAGCTGAAAGAACTCATAGAATTAAGGGAGAGCCATACAGAGACAGCCCCCCGTTAAGGAAGGGCTGGCTTTGTCTAATGCTCTTTGAGTTACGGTTTGAAGATCGTAACCTTCTGCTCCCGCTTGATCCGGTCACGTCCCTCTTGCAGACTATCCAGTTCACCGGTAGCCCAGGCTTGGACTACCAAGTTGCCCAGTGCTGTAGCTTCCACCGGTCCTGCGTACACAGGAAGACCGGTTTCAGTGGCCGCCCATTGGTCGAGAATCTCGTTCTTGCATCCTCCACCAATGATGTGCAGGGCTGTAAACTTTTTCCCGATCACTGCTTCCAGATCACTGATTGCCTTTGCATAGGCTTTTGCAAGCCCACGATAGATGGCAACCATATATTCGCCATGGTTGGAAGGAATGGGAAGATCATGCTCCTGGCACCAGGCATCAATCCTGTCAGTCATCAGATTGTCATAGGTATTGGGTTTCAGGAAACGCTCATCAGCAGGATCGATATACCCTGCATACCCTGCACATTGCAAAGTCTCCTCATCAAGCTCTTTCCACTTGATCTCCTGACCTTCCCTTTCCCAGTGCCTCACACACTCCTGTTGTATCCACATCCCCATGATATTTTTGAGGAATCGGATACCACCGCTGGCTGCTACCTCATTGGTAAAGCCACTCTCCATTGAAGCTTGGTCAGTCCGCGGTTCAGAGAGCTCAACTCCCAGAAGAGACCAGGTACCACTGGAGATGTACAGTGGTGTCGCCCCTGCCTCAGCAGGAACAGCAGCGACTGCACTCGCAGTATCATGAGCAGCACTAGCAATTACAACCACCTCAGAGGAGGCCCCCACTTCGTGGGCAACATCCCCGGTCAAGCTTCCCAACACAGTACCACTGTCGACGATTTCGCCGAACATGGAACGCTCAAAACCCATGTCATCGATAAGGTCCCATGCCCATGTTTTTTGCTTTGGATCATACAACTGCGTAGTTGAAGCATGGGTACGTTCATTCTTCATGATCCCAGTCAACCAATAGGCAAGCAGGTCAGGTACCGACAGGTAGTGAGATGCCGCATTCAAGGCTTCAGGGCGATCACGTTTCATGGCAGCAAGTTGATAGAGCGTGTTGAAAGGCTGGAAGGCAATACCGGTCCTTTCATAGATTCGCATTTTTCCACCCAGCTTCTTCGATACCTGTTCGATCAACCCGTCAGTTCTGCTGTCACGATAGTGATAGCAAAGGGAGAGAAGCCCTCCCTTTGCATCAGTGAGCACATAGTCAACGCCCCAGGTGTCGATGCCGATGGAAGTGATTTCACTCCCATACATTGCAAAGGCCTTCTTCAGTCCCACCTTGATCTCTGCGAACAGGCTTTGGATGTTCCAATAGAACTCCCCCAGTATCTGGTCGTTTTGGGTGACAAACCGATGTACTACTTCAAACTCACCGAGGTCCCCGACGAGAACCCGGCCGTTGGAAGCACCTAAGTCGATGGCGATATGCTTCTTCATAATTACTCCTTGATTCGTTTCTTGCAATTTTCCAAGAGGTAGGCTTCTGCTTCAGCTGACCACAAGCCATTGTGCTTATCAACCAGCTTTGCAAGTTCAGCAAACACCTCATTGGTCTTACCCAGTTCAGCAAGGTCGGTCAGTGCTGTGAGGGGGAAGTCAAGATGAGTATACATCATCTTCTTTCCACCAGGGATATTCGGCAGGTTGATCACTGCCTCGGGAACTGCTGAAAGCCCTCCGATATGGGTTACCATTGCTGCAGGATTGATCAAGCCCTTTTCCATCAGGTGCAACGACTCCCTCATATCATCGGTATTACCTCCACTGGTACCCACAATATGGGTAGAAGCGTAGTGCACGTTGTAGAAGTTCATGCTTGCAGTAAAGTCAGTCTTGTTCGGGCCGGCAAAGAAGTTCAGACAGCCATCCTTTGCGAGGATTGCATCTGCCTGCTCTACCAGCATCTTTACCGGGGCCATGACCAATACATCATCATAACCCTTTCCATCGGTATACTCCATCAAGGTTGCATTCGGGTCACTGCAGTTCTTGGTGTTGAGGTAGATCAGCTCGACGCCGTTCTCCTTTGCATCCTCAATACTGTAGAGGTCCTGAGCACGCTTGAGGCGTGCATCATCGATATCGGTAACCACCAATCGACCAGGCTTGCGATCAGTATTGTGCAAGGCGTAGTCAATCGCTGAGAGACCCATGGGACCAACCCCTGCAAGAATTGCCATATTCCCGCCCTCGACGATTCCCATCTTGTGCTCATATGAGCCATTGGTTGTGTGGTACATGGCATGGAAGGTGCCGACGACACAAGATACCGGCTCTGCTAGGCTTCCCAGGAAGAAGGCATCCCCATCATAGGGAAGCAAGCAGTCCAGCTCCATCACCTGGTGAGGAATCACCACATAGGTTGCGTCCCCTCCGATGTACTGGAACGAATATCCAGGGGCATCAAGGGTACCCTTGTAATTCAAAGCTGGTTGGATAGAGAAACGTGAACCAACCTGGAACTTGTCCTGCCATTTCTTTCCTACCTCAACGATTTCTCCACAGAACTCATGGCCGAGCATGATTGGGTTCTTGTCTACATCGTTTGGGATTCTCTTATGGCTTGCACCCTGCTCAGCGGCCTTGTGGTCGCTCATGCAGATACTATTGGTTATTACTTTTGCGAGGATTTCGTCCTCAGCAATCTGGGGAAGTTCAAACTCTTCGAGGCGAAGATCATTCACTCCATACAGACGGATAGCACGTGTTTTCATTTCTATTCTCCTAATTAAGCATGACCTGGCCACCGGTTACGGGAACCGCCTGACCTGTCTCGTAGGTCTGTTCGACTATGTAGAGAAGTGCCTTCATGACGTCCTCTGTGCGACATCCGCGATTCATCGGCACCTTCGATTCATAGAACCGCCGTACATCGGCAACGCTTTTTGCTCCTGGAACCTTTCCAGCTTCCAGGTACTGCACGAACAACCCACGTTTGGGGTCCGACCAAAGCGGACCGTCAAGGAAGTTGCCCGGACAGATTGCGTTGACCTTTATGTTATCCTCAACCAGCTCCAGAGCAAAACTCTGTGTAAGTCCGATGGTCCCGAATTTTGCACCTGCATAGGCGCCATTCTTATTGGAACCTTCCAATCCGGACTTGCTGGAAATGGCAATAATATCAGTGAAATACGAGGCACTGGGAATATTCTGCAGCGCCATCACTCTGGAGGCAAACTTTGTGCAGATGAAGAATCCGGTATAGTCAACGTTGGTGACAAACTGGAAATCCTTCAACTCCATTACCTTCACAGAACCGGCTCGAAGCACCCCAGCATTGGAGACAAACAGATCCAATCCACCGGTCTCCTCAGCTACCTGATTCATCATAGCCTCGACACTCGCCTCATCGGTCACATTGACTGTGAGCGGTTTGGAAACAGTGATACAGGCTTCCCAGTTCAGCTCATCACTGAGCTTTTTTGCTCCATCTGCATTCATGTCAGCGATATAGACAAAGGCACCGTTCTCCACGAGAGAGCGAACCATGCCCTCCCCAAATCCCTGCGCACCACCGGTGACCAAGGCAATCTTGTCTCGAACGACATCTGCACGACTGAATGTAGGAGGAAGTGTTGGGAGCAAACTTACCCCTTCAGCCCTGAAGGCCTCATCATAGTTGGTCCCGAGTCCGTACTGAAGGTCCATTCCTGCAATCTCTATTACAGAAGGGAATACCTTTCTCTCTGAAGTATAGGCATCGAGCAACTTCTTCCAAGCCACGGAAGCCTCTTCAATGCTGGCAAACTCTTTTGGAGATGTCAGGGAAAGGTCCACCTTCTTACCAGTGACACGGTGGATAAACAAACCCTTCTGACCATCAAAGGTCAAGCCACGAAGCACTGGGGGAATCTCAAAGTTAATCTGTTCTGTAAACGTAGTCATTGCTTCTCCTTAGAACTGTTCCACTAGTGAATATGGGTCATGGGCATTCATTTTTCTTCCTAGTGCTGCGTAATGTTTCAACTTCTCTTCAAGAGAAGACCCTGACATCGGATTCTCAGGATGAAATAAACCAAGCTTATCATCACAGGAAGCTAGCTTCTCATGCGCTACCAGCGCCCAAGCTGCATCAACGAGATGTCTCGCTGTGGGTTCCAACAACTCAGGACAGTTCATGCTCTGCCTGCTGCTGTTGATATCGACCCCACTGATCTCCATCAAGTTCCGCTCCTTGGCAAGCTTCTGCAAACGAAGCATCTGCTCCTTGGTATTGCGCGGAGGCATGTAGGTAACCGCTGGGAAGCCAATATCCACCAGAAGATCCAATAGATCTTCCAGAAATGCATCCTCAAACTGCTCCGCCTTCTTATCCCCGGTCACACTCTCAGCCACATCCCCAAGATATGCATAGGCTGCAATTGCACCAATGCTGTTGGCAAAGGAGACCACCTCACGTACATCCAAACACTCCTCTTTGGAAGGTTGGATGAAGAATCGAGGTAGGAAGGTACTCTTGTAGACTCCCAAGAGATCATATGCATAGTGGGGATTGTCCTTGTCCAACAACCAATCCTGCACCGTTCCAGCAAGGGTTAGCCCCAGGTCCTTCTTTAGGAAGTGGACCAGCTTCTCCCCTTTTCCAAACATGGAAATACTCTGGTTTGCCATAGCATAGAGAATGTGCCGTTCGGTAACAGAACCACCCTTGTCAGCTCTGCTCAGAGGAAGAACATCCCTTTCAAAATCAAGGTCGAAGCCATACTTCCCCACCAAGGCCTGCAATGCTTCCACTTGTGCCTTGTTGCGTTGGTTTCGAATCACCTGGACAGGCTTCAGGAACTCCTCGACTGTAGCAATGTGCTGCTTAGGAACCCCGTGGACGCACATATAGGCAATTCCGATACTGTCAGGATTATTGAGCTTCCTATCCCCTAGGGGAGTGTCAAGAAAACTTGCCCTAAGCTCAAATCCAACGGTACTTGCGATGCCAATATGCTGTGCTGCTTCCATCATCTCCAGTGCCGCACCAATACTGTCATGGTCAATGCTTCCCACAATACCAAGACCCGCCTTCCATGCAGCATAGGCTGCCGCAGCAGGCTCATAGGGACTGAATGAGTAGGTGGTATGCACATGGTTGTTCACCTCTTCAAGTGCGGTTCTCTTAAGAGAGCCACCTTGAATCAGGGAACCAATCTCACTACTCGAGGTAAGTCGAGTAGCAAGATCTCTATCATTGATGCTTTTTTCAAGCTGTTTCAAATCCATGGGCTTTCCTTATCAGACGCCGAGTCTGCTCGTCCTGAAGAACTCACCATCGGTGTAGTTGCTCTTGGGAACATAGTCGGGAATCGGCAGAATCTGTTCGTGGATGGCATCCAGCACTGAGTAGGCTTGGGCAAAGTAGTACTCCTCCATCTCAGCAGGTGGGGTGATCCAGTTTTTCGACCCGACCACAATGGTCGGAGCATCGAGATAGTCAAAGGCAAGTCTGCTCAAGTTGGAGCTCACCGTATGCAGGTAGCTGCCGCGTTCAGCACTATCGGTGACAAAGACTGCACGACCTGTCTTCTTCACTGACTCAATAAGCAGGTCATATTTCAGTGGATTGATCCATCTCAAGTCAATTACCTCGGCATCAAGTCCCTTCTCAGCAAGCTCATCAGCAGCCTTCAATGCCGTATAGAGTGCAGGACCAAGAGCGATCAGGGTAACATCCTTTCCTTCCCGTCTGATCACCGGCTCACCCTCGGGTATCTCATAGTATCCCTCGGGGACCCCTTCCTTGACGAACATCTCACCGATGCCATAGAGCTTCTGGCTTTCAAAGAACACCACCGGGTCGGTGCCACGAAGTGCATAGTTGAGCATTCCCTTCACATCATAGGGAGTTGACGGATACATCGCTTTCAGCCCAGGAACTGAGGCAACCATGCTGGTCCACTCCTGAGAGTGTTGAGCACCATACTTGTTTCCAACCGATACACGGAGTACCAGTGGCATCTTCAAGACCCCTGCACTCATAGCCTGCCACTTGGGCATCTGGTTGAATACCTCATCCCCTGCACAACCAAGGAAGTCACAGTACATCAGCTCGACAACAGCGCGGCCACCGGCCATGGCATAGCCGACACCACTACCGACAATGGCAGACTCGGCGATCGGAGAGTTGAAGAAACGGGATGGAGGAAGCAACTCGGTCAGACCGCGGTAACAGGCAAATGCCCCACCCCAGTCACGATGGTCTTCTCCGTAGGCTACCAAGGTTGGGTCAATGGTAAATCGATGGGCCATGGCCTCAAAGACTGCATCACGATACTGGTACTGTCTTGCTGCTGGCAACTCCTTGCCATTTTCGTCATATGCGTAGCGGCTTCTACGGGCAATTTGCTGCACCCGTGGATTCTCTTCCAACTTCTGCAGAAGTTCAGGCTCCCGGTCATCTAACTTCTCAATACTTGAGTTGGAGAACATGACTGACTCCACGAAATTCTCATCGACCATGGGACTGAGCTTTGGATCTACAGTAATCTCAAGGGTCTTTCGCATCTTCTCTTCGAGAACGGTATCGAAGGCATCCAACTCCTTCTGGCTCACCAGCTTGTTCTCCATGAGATAGTTCCCATAAGCCACAATTGGATCCTGGTTGCGGAACGCCTCCAACTCCTCCTTCGTACGGTAGGTCATGGCATCACTGGGACTGTGACCACTGTAGCGGTAGGTGATGGTGTCCATGAATGCAGGTCCCTCACCCTTGAGGAGAATTTCCTTCTTGCGGGCGGTTGCATCGGCAACAGCAAGTGGATTGAATCCATCCACACGCTCGGTGTGCATGGAGTACTCGTTTATGGCTGAGGCAACCCTTGCGGCAACCTTGTACCCCATGGTTTCCCCGATGGGTTGTCCACCCATCGCATAGAGGTTGTCAAAACAGTTTAGCATGAACGGGGGATACCCGGGATTGTTCTCCCATAGATTCTTGTACTGATCCATCGATGAGAGTACCAGTCCCTCATAGACCGGTCCACGGGCGAGGGCACCGTCACCGATGTTGGCGATGACAATACCTTTCTTACGATTGATCTTCTTATAGAGGGATGCACCAACTGCAATGGTGCAGGATCCACCAACAATTGCATTGTTCGGCATGCTTCCAAAAGGCTTGAAGAAGGTATGCATGGACCCACCCAGACCGGCAGAAAAACCCGTCTTCTTGGCATAGATCTCGGCAAGTGCACCATACAGTACAAAGTTTTCAGCCAGATCTCGTACACTCTCTCCGGGGAAATGCTTCTCGACTACCTTGTAGGTCTCCCCATCCATGAAAGACTCCATGACTTCCAGCAACTCCTTGTCCTCCATCTTGTAGATGGCACTCATGCTCTTTGCAAGAATTTCACCATGGCTTCGGTGGGAGCCGAATATCTGGTCTTCAGGCTCGAGAACCATCGCCTGACCGACTGCAGCACTCTCTTGGCCGGCAGAGAGGTGTGCAGGCCCCCGGTGATTGTAGGTAATTCCCTGGTAGACCCCCTCTTTCTTGATGGTGTCGAGCATGGTCTCGAACTTTCTGATCAAGAGCATGTCATAGTAGGCTCGAACCAGGCGTTCCTTTCCGTATTGCTTGAGCTCTTTCTTGAAGTTGCTCTTATACTGGTTCACGGGAATATTGGGTGTCTCAATCGTGAGAGGTTCCCTCAGTTTTGCTGGATCAAATGGTAAAGTTTTGGACATATCGTTACTCCTTACAGGCTATGGTCGAGTGCAAAGCAAGCATCCTTGATCAGCTCGGATACACTCGGGTGCGGAAATACAATTTCTTTTACATCTTGGACTCTCAGCTCTGCTTCAATCAGCGCTGAAGCGCCCCAGATCATCTCACTGCTGTAGGGTCCCAGCAGATGGACTCCAAGGATGGTGCCTTTCTCCTGGTGACAGATTACCTTCACCAGACCTGAAGCACGCTTTCCTTGCTCAGCGAGGAAGCGGCCATTGGCGCGCATCTGAACCGTTTGGCTTCGAACAGGAATACCTTGTTCCTTTGCTTCTTTCTCAGTAATACCGCACCCCGCTGCCTCAGGATTGCCATAGACAGCCCAGGGAATGGCGTTGTATCGCATGCGCATCTCTTTTGATCCAAAGATATTGGACACAGCCACCTCAGCCATGCGTGATGCACTGTGGGCAAGCAAGGAACGTCCATTCACATCACCGATTGCCCAGATATTGGCCACATTGGTCTGCAAGCGATCGTTTACCACAACGCCTCTGCGCTCGATATCCAAACCAAGTTTCTCCATACCTTGGGTATTGGGCTTACGTCCAACACTCATCAGCACATTGGAGGCTTCAAGGGACTGCTTCTTTCCCTTAGCATCGGTATAGAGCACACTGTTCTTGGTTATCTCCTCCACCTTGCAGCCAAGATGGAAGGTGACACTCTTGAGCTCACGCCGCATCAACTTTGCAAACTCACTGTCCATCATAGGCAGAATCTCATCCATCATCTCTATGACGGTGACCTTTGTCCCAATCATGGAGAAGAATGAGGCAAATTCAATCCCTATTACTCCCCCTCCAATGACTACCAAGGACTCTGGTACTTTCTCAATGGATAGAATCTCATTGCTGGTAAGTACATGATCCATGGTGGCTCCCGGAATGGGAGGTACGAACGCAGAAGATCCGGTGGCAAGGATGAGATAGGAAGCCTCGTAGACCGTCTCATCCACCTTGACATGGTGAGGATCAAGGAATTCAGCCTCCCCAAAGACAGTCTCCACCTTGTTCGATTTCATCAAGAACTCAATGCCACTTCTCAGTGTCTTTACTGTATCATCCTTCCATGCCATGGCATCGGGAAGATTGAATGTAACCGAAGCAGCTTCCACACCGTGCTTTGTCCCATCAAGGGCATGGCGGAACAACTTTGCACTATTAAGCAGACTCTTGGTGGGTATGCATCCCCAGTTTGTGCATACGCCTCCAAGCTGGCCTCTCTCTATCAGCAGGACCTTCTTTCCAAGAGCTCCTGCCCGCTCTGCGGCAACGTACCCTCCAGGGCCGCTGCCGACTACTATCAGATCATACGTACTCATGCTTCCTCCTACAGTGCCAACAAGAGGTCGATAGTTGCAATATTGTCCATCAAGGCCTTGAGGAATCGAGCAGCATCTGCCCCATCCACTGCCTGGTGGTCCATGGTGAGGGAGAGCCCAATCTTCTCAATAAAGACTACATCTCCATCCTCATCCTCTTCAGGTTTGAGAGTGATGCCACCCACACCAAGGATGGCAACCTCTGGAACGTTGAGTACCGGAGTGAATCCCTCAATACCGTATGCTCCCACATTGCTGACAGTAAAGGTTGAACCGCTCAGTTCATCGCTCTGCGCCGTTCCTTCCTTGCACTTGGTGATCAGTGTCTTGGACGCTTCAGAGAGCTGACGGAGACTCAACACATCGCTGTTCCGTACAACAGGTACAAGAAGCCCCTTGGGGGTATCGGTAGCAATACCAAGATGGACATGGCTAAACCGTTTGATCGTGTCCCCCAGGAAATGCGCATTGAAGGCAGGGAACTCAAGCAAGGTCCTGCTTACCGCAAAGAGAATCAAGTCATTGATGGTAATCTTGTTCAAGCCAAGTTCGCTCTTCGCGTTCTTGAAACCAGAGCGAAGACGCTTGAGGGATCGAGCATCGGCAAAAGCATGCAAGGTGAGCTGACAGGTGGAGTGGATAGACTCCATCATTCTCCGCGCTGTTACCTTTCTCACTCCCTTTACGGGAATCTCGGTTACCTCATCAAGCACCTCACCTGAGCGTACAGGGGTGGCAATTGCAGGCTTTTCTGCCAAATCAGAAGAGAGAACCCTCCCTCCGATTCCACTTCCCCTGGACGGTGCCTGCAAACCCTGCTCAAGAACCTGCTGCTTGGCAGCTGGGCTCAGCGGTTCATTGCTTGCCCCTTCCACATCACGTGCAATAATACGTCCCTTGGGACCAGTTGGCTGTACATGGGAGAGGGGAATGCCCAAGGAAGATGCCAGATTGCGGGCTCTGGGACTGGAACCCTCGGCGTCCTTCGTGGCAACAGGAGTTTTTTCTTCCACTATAGGTGCAGCTTTGGATGGGGTATCTGCCTTAGGCTCCTCCTGCTTGGGTTCTTCCTCTTTTACTTCGGTCTTGGAAAGATCAACCTCTTCCCCTTCTTCTCCGATCATGACGATGGGAACCATGACAGGGACATCGTCCCCTTCCTCATAGAGTCTGGCAAGCACCACACCTTCAGCAGTCGATTCCACGTCAATGGTGGATTTATCAGTTTCTGCTGAACAGAGAACATCCCCTACGGCTACCTTGTCCCCTACTTTGACATTCCATTCGACAATAATGCAGGATTCCACTGAGTTTCCCTGTTTGGGCATCACAACCTGTTGTGCCATTCTTTTCACTCCTCTACTTTGCAATGAGAACCTCAACGCCCTGCTCCTCGAGCTGGGCGATCAGGTCTGCTGGGAAACCACTGTCTGTGACAATGGTATCTATCTCTGTTACCGGCATAATGCGCACAAAACCGCGATTCCCCACCTTGGAGGAGTCTACACACAACACCCGTCGTGTGGCTTGTGCACACATGCGCTGCACCACCTGTGCGTTTTCAATCAAGCTGGTGGTCAATCCATGTTCCATGGTAAATCCATCCGTACCAAAGAAGGTGGTGGATACATGGTAGTTTTCAATTTGGGAAATTGCTGCAGGACCAACGAGAGCTTCAGCCTCGCTTCGATATTCACCTCCAACCAAGGTAATCTGTAGTTGGGAATTCGCCCGTGCATAGGGCAAAAGCAGGGTTGAATTGGTCACCACCCGTATATTCCGTTTTCCAAAGAGGTGACGGGGAATCAGGGAACAGGTGGAGCCGTTGGTGATCATGATGAAGTCATTGTCAGCGACCAAGGTCGAGGCAGTCTTTGCTATTTGATCCTTCTGGGGCGTATTGCTAGCATCACGAAAGGCCGATTGAGGAGCCGATGCAACGATTACCCGTCCGTGGCTTCTAATGACCAATCCCTTTGCATCGAGATCCCGTAGGTCTCCCCTGATGGTAACCGCAGAAACGCCCAGCTCTTCACTGAGCCGGGATACTGGATACTCTTCACCACTTCTCAGAAGCTGGAGTATTTGTTTTTCCCGAGGGGAAAGACCTATCATTACATGCACTCCTACTTTCTAATCACTTTCGTTACGCTTTCGATTCTATTACACATCAACGAACAATTCAAGTGGTTTCGAAAGAGAATTGTCAATCCATATGAAAGACTTCTTCCAAAGGAAGCGATATGGGAGAGTTGTCTTCATTCGTGTCCATAATATCAGCCATATATGCCCACCACTTTTGAACGACTGGATTGGAACCCAAATCCTGGCTTCCTCCCTCCCCGTCTGTCTTCTGGAAAGCAAAGAGAAGTCCACTATCCCGATCAAGAAAGATGGTATAATCTGAGACACCACTTTCCTGGAGGAGCTCTTTCAACTCGGGCCAGATGGCATCATGCCGTTTCTTATACTCTTCCTCAAAACCCTTTTTCAATTGCATTACAAATGCTTGTCGCATGGTGATACCTCCTTACTGCTGTCGTTGCATCTGCTGTAAGCGAAGCTTCCGGTTTGCTTTGTAAAGGTCCAACAACCGAGGAAGCAGGACTGCAATGATCAACAAAGAACCAATGACGATGGTCATAAGGGTTCCACTAAACTTCAGCAATCCCATACCAAACTTCATATAGCCAACCAGCATGGATCCTACAAACACACCATAGACACTTCCCTTACCACCGGTAATGGCAACACCCCCAAGCACGACCAACGTAATAATCTCAAGGTCCCATCCAGTGGCAATATTGGATCTCACCGAGAGAATTCGGCTCGCAAGCAAGATTGAGGAGAGTCCACAGAAAAACCCGGTGAGGGTGAAGTTGATAATTCTCATCGTCTTCACCTTGATTCCGCTGAAACGGGCTGCCTCTGCACTGTTTCCAATTGCATACAGACGCCTTCCATACGTTGTCCTATGCAAAATGAACGCAAAGAGCAACATTAGAACAAGGTAGAGTACAAACTCAAAGGGGATGACGGTGCCAGGGATAAACTGCTGTCCGAAGAACCCAAAATTCTCGGGAAAATCAGTTCTTGCCTGATCTCCCAGCAATCCAATGGAGATCCCCCTAAAGACAGACTGGGTGGCGAGGGTTACGGCAATTGCCGGCATCTCCAGTGCGGTAACCATTACCCCATTGAACAGTCCTGCAAGAGTCCCCACAAAGAGAGCGAGAAAGATCAAGGAAGGGATGGAAGCCCCAGCCTGGGCTGCATTACCCACTGCATAGGCACAGAGTGCGATGATTGAGGCGATGGAGATATCGATATCACCACACATAATGATAAATATCATGGGGAGGGCCATGATGGCCTTCTCGCTGAACTGGAAGGTTGCATTCATCAGGTTGAACCAATCCAGAAAATACGGGGTCCTGAATGTAAAGAACACAAACACCAAGACGAAGATGATGCTGAGCAACACCTCCCACTGCGTAAAATATTCAATGAACCGGTTCTTGAGCGACATCTCATCGATCAGTCGGTTTTTTGCTACTAATTCTCTCTTTTCAGCCATACCTAGCCTCTCCTCTGTGCAAGCAGCTTCTTCGTCTTTCGCTGGTCGCTGATGGTGTTGAGTGTCAGAGCGATGAGAATGATCAAACCCTGAACGAACGTTTGCCAGAACACTGAAAGGTAAATAACCGGTAGTGCGTTGGTGACAACACCCAGGAATAGAGTTCCCAGAACCACCCCGATAATGCCACCGGAGCCACCAGAGAAGTTCACTCCACCCAGAACACAAGCTGCAACAGCCTGCATTTCGAAGCCACTAGCCATCTCATTGACCGCAGAGGCATAGCGTGCAGTCCAAAGCGCTCCAGCCAAGCCACAGAGAGTTCCACTGATCAGGAATACCACTACCCGGATCCTACTCTCGCTTACTCCCACAAACTTTGCAGCTGTTGGATTCCCCCCAATAGCATACACTTCACGACCTGTACGGGTGTACCTGCTGAAATAGTAGAATACAGCAATGACAATAATGGCAATCCAAAGAAGATTGGAAATTCCGAGAAAACTGTTACGAGGAAAATCTATGTAGGATTTGCTCATCTCATGGGCAGTTACCCAAGTACCTCCGCTCAGCAGGAATGTCAAACCACGATAGATATTGACCGTACCAAGGGTGGTTATGATGGGTGGAATCTTCCCATAGGCAACCAAGACGCCGTTGAAGAGTCCCATAACCAACCCAATGCTCATGCCTGCGAGCAGGAGAATCAGCGGGGAGATGGATGGGTTTGCCTCATTCATCATACCGGTCGCCATACCGGTAAACGCAATAATTGACCCTACAGAGAGGTCGATTCCATTGGAAAGAATGACGTAAAATTCACCAATCGCAACGATGGACAAGATTGCCATATCGTTGAGAATGGTGGAGATGTTCTTTGCTGAAAGAAATTGTGGGGATCTAACAGAGATCGGCACCAACAACACCACCAAGAGGATGGTAAGTGTTGCCTCCCTGCGGGCCAGCGCTTTCTTTACAAAAGAGTTGAATGATAGCTCAGGCATTGGAGGCCTCCATCTGTACGGTGGCAATTGCATAGCGCATTACCGACTCTGCAGTTGCATCTTCCCTGGCAAGGATGGCAGTCTGATATCCTTCATGCATTACTACAATTCTGTCCGACATCCCGAGGATTTCAGGAAGCTCACTGCTGATAAGGATCACTGCTACACCCTTGTCAGCCATGTCACACACAAACTGGTGCACCGCTGCCTTGGTAGCAACATCGATACCTTTGGTTGGTTCATCGAGAATGAGAATCTTTGGATTGGTCCCGATCCATTTGGCAAGCACAACCTTCTGCTGGTTTCCTCCACTGAGGGTCTCTGCATCCACATGGTACCCAGCGGACTTGATCTCCATCTGGTCCCCATGCTCCTGTACATACTGTGCCTCACGCTTTTTCTTGGTTACCAAACCTTTCCAACAGATATTGGTCAACACAGGGAGGCTGATATTGTGGGTCAAGCTCATCTTCAGAATCAGACCCTGCCTCTGGCGGTCTTCCGGTACCAATGCAATTCCTTTTCTCATGCTGTCCATGGCACCTTTGGGTTTGAAGGGTTTTCCCAGCAGTTGCATACTCCCTTCACTCGCCGGGTCTATTCCAAAGATGGTTCGCACAACCTCACTGCGTCCAGCTCCAACCAAACCGAACAGCCCGAGGATTTCTCCCTCATGCAAGTCGAAGGAGATGTCCTTGAAAGCCCCAAGCTGGCTCAAATGCCTTACTTCGAGCACCTTCTTGCCGATCTTTGACTCATGGTGGGGATACATCTGGTCAATCGAGCGGCCAATCATCATATTGATGATCCTGTCCTCATTACTCTCTGAAACCTTTCCTTCTCCAATATACTGTCCATCACGGAATACCGTGTAATAGTCACAAATCTCAAAAATCTCTTCAAACTTATGGGATATGAAGAGAATGGCCTTGCCCTCATCCTTCAAGGATCGGACAATCCTGAACAGGTCCTCAACCTCTCGACCGGTCAAGGCACTGGTGGGCTCGTCCATGATCACCAAATTTGCATCAAGGCTGAGAGCCTTGACTATCTCAACCATATGCCGCTTTGCGACACTCAGGTTCTTTACCAGTGAATCAGGATTTATATCAAGCTGCATGCGAGAGAGCAACTCCTGTGTCTTCTCGCTCATGGTCTTCCAATCGAGCTTCTTGGTTTTTGGATTCCTAAGGTGGTGCCCCATGTAAATGTTCTCAGTGACACTCAGCTCGGGAAACATGGAAGCTTCCTGGTGGATTGCAACAATACCCGCCTGCTGGGCATCGATTGCATTCTTGAAAGCAATCTCTTTACCATCCAGGGTAATGAGCCCACTGGTTGGGATGTATACCCCCGTGAGAATCTTCACCAGAGTGGATTTCCCTGCCCCGTTTTCTCCTATGAGTGCATGAACTTCCCCACGACGAAGGGAGAGATGTACATCGTCCAAAGCCCTGATGCCGGGGAATACTTTTGTTATGTTGTGAACTTCCAACAATGCTTGTTGCATTGTTCCTCCTTATGCAAGCAGATGCAAAAGACTCCCACCCCCGAGTGGGGAGCGGGAGCCAGGTGTGATTCGATTAATAGATAGCTGCAAACTCTTCGATGTTGTCCTTGTTGA
Organism: Sphaerochaeta sp.; assembly: GCA_050252715.1. Taxonomy (GTDB): domain Bacteria; phylum Spirochaetota; class Spirochaetia; order Sphaerochaetales; family Sphaerochaetaceae; genus Sphaerochaeta. The sequence continues at coordinate 22,140 of JBFWKK010000009.1, forward strand.
ACACATACGGGGTGCTCATGAAGGCAATACCATCATCTTCAACCTTGATGTCGCCCATGCGGCCAGCAGGAATTGCTTCACCACTTTCGCCATCAACGGTCCCCTCGATGAGTCCATTGAGGATATAGGTGGAGCTGTATCCAAGATCAATTGGATTCCAGAGAGCCATCTGGCGGCAGGTACCGTCGAGGATGTAGCCCTTCATCTCTGAGGGAAGACCAAGACCGGTAACTTCAACAACACCACTCTTGCCAGCGTCCTTGACAGCCTGTGCAGTAGCAAGCAGACCAACAGTGGTCGGGCAGATGATAGCCTTCAGGTTGGGATACTTCTGCATAAGGGAGACAGCTTCACGATAGCTCTTATCCGGGGCATCGTCACCATAGACGACCTCGACAAGATCCATATCGGCATAATCAGCTTCCTTGATCTCTTCCTTCATCCACTCAATCCAGAGATTCTGGTTGGTAGCCTGTGCAGAAGCGGAAAGAACAGCAACATCACCCTTATAGTCAGTCAGTTCAGCAGCAAGCTGGACCTGCTGGCGTCCGATCAACTCAGGATTACTGGGGAGCAAGTCAACGATACGACCACCGACGTTGATGCCAGAGTCATAGCTGATCACCTTGATGCCAGCTGCCATTGCTTTTTTAGCAACAGGAATCAATGCATCTGCATCGTTTGCGCTGATGGCAATACCATCAACTCTCTGTGCGATCAAGGTCTCAATGATCTCAATCTGTCCCTCTGCAGTTGCCTGGGGAGGAGCCATGTAGGTCGTCTTGATCCCACCAAGTTCAGCAGCAGCTTCCTCACTGCCCTTGAATACTGCATCAAAGAATCCATTTCCCATGCTCTTTCCGAGAATGACAATCTCTTTTTCGCCCGCCGGGGCAGCTTCCTTGGTTCCTTGGGCAAATACCCCAGTGAAAACCATCGTCACGATGAGTACAAACAACAATGCTCTCTTCATAACAAACACTCCTTTTGAGAAATCTTTCCGGGAATCCCGGAATCTATCTGTACCTGACAAAGTCAGGGTCAAACAGCCAAAACTACTGTTACAACATCCTTTACTCTTAGTGTGACACCATTTTCAGAATCTGCAATAACTGTATAGTCATTTTTTAGCACGATTTTATCACGAAATCGATTAGAAAGCACATTCCCATTCATTCGAAAGAATGAGAACAATAAGAAACAAGCATATTCAAGAAGCCTCGCTCAAGGCAGGAGGAAACATGGTCAATCCTTCTTCTTCCTCGCAAACAACACTCCTCCGAGAAATCCCACAAAGGTCTGCTGAAAAAGAATCCCCAGAATGACAGGCAGGGCGGTAAGAGGCGAGAAATAGGTGGTTGCAAGGACCAATGCGGCACTGATGTTCCGCATCCCCCCGGTGAAGGTCATGCTGACCAAGCTTGCACGATCGACCTTCAGGACAAAACGACCCAGCAAATAGACAATCAGGAATCCCAGTGCAATAACCAGAAGATTCATAAGGATCAGTGGCACATAGACCCAGGTGAAAGCAAGCGAACCTGCAAGAGCCCCCACATGCAGCACTACCACGACAATGAGCAAAACCTTCGTGAGTGGACTGAGATAGAGCACTGCACGCTTTGCTGTCTTGGGAACAAACTGGGTACATAGCATGCCCAGCAGAGAGGGAACAACAATCATTACCAGGAGGCTTGTCATGATACCCCCAGAGTCGATAACCACCGTCGTATTGGAGAGCAATCTAACGGTAAGTGGCGTTAACAGGGGGGAGAGCAAGGTATCAAGAATGATCAGGGAGAGAGCCAATGCGGCATCTCCCTCATAGATGTTCGACCAGATAAAGGCGGTCACTGCGATGGGTATGGAGGAGAGCAGAATAAAGCCGGTGACAATATCCGGCTCTTGAGGGAAGGCCAATCTCCCTAAAAGCGCAACCAAAACCGGTAGCACGATATGCGCACATACAAGCACCAAGAGAACCACCCTTAGGCGACGGGCAATCTGTGCAAACTGCCGGTAACTCACGCCCAAGGCACCTACAAATGTGATAAAAGCAAAAAAATAGGTTCCAAGATAGCGATAGGAATCGAGGCTATGCCCCAACAACAAACCGATGACAACCCCAATGGGTGTAACAAACGGCATCACCGCATTGAACCGCTTATTGATTGTCTGCAGTGATACCATACCCACTACTTTGCAGCCACACTCGAACGGTACTTCTCTACTTCCCAGTTTCGGATAAAGTCAATCATGGCCTCATCCATAAACCGAGGCCCTCCAAAGCTCTCGCTATATACGCTGATAGCTACCGTATCCTTAAAGAGTGGCAGGGGTTTCTCCCCGAGCGAAAAGACCCCAAGGTCTTGTACACAGACAATTTTCGCCATAACCCCATAGGTATTTTCAAACCGCCTGAAAGCTTCTTGCACATCCTCATCTGAGGCTACCCACAGGGGCTTGAAACCAGCATAGACAATATGGTCCGGGGTAAATGACGAGGCTACCGCTTGGAAGTGCTTCTCATCCTGTAGATAGTGCTGGTACTCCTTTGTCATGGAAAAGAGTATCGGTTCCTTCGTAAAAGCAGAGAGAGCAAGTGTCACTTCCTCAACCCGGCGGGGATCTGATTCCAGTGGTGTGAAGTCGGGCTTCCTTTTCAATTTGGATGCTATTTTCTGCATCAGCGAGCTATAGGTGCTCTCAATTTCCTCAAGGCTCTGCCCACCAGCAAAAATGCCATGGTTTTGCAGGAAGATGAGCGAGCTTATCTTGCCGGTCTCCTCTTTCTGCTTTGCCATTCTTGAACGTACGATGTCAGCAAGAATAAACCCTGGCTTCACCAGCTCAATCCACAGTGCATCAGGGAACAGCTCAGCAACCGCTTGCTCTCCCTTCTGCGCACAAGTGATCCCATTCACCAATGCAGGGTGCAGGTGAATGACATAAGGAAATGGAAGCAGCGCATGCAAGAGTGCCTCAACCGATGGTCTTGCGCTCTCTCCTGCAAGGCGGCAGTCCATCATGTCCTTCAGGACCTCGTTCTCCCTTTCATCGTCATCACTGCTATACTGCTTCCCCCAAATGCGCTCCATCTTCTTGAGGTCCATTGAGACAAACCCACTCTCATCGATGGTTCCCAGTGCGTGGCCACTGGCTTTCACATAGAGGACATCTCCATCCTTGTAGGAGGTGTTGCCACCTCCCAACAAGACGAAGGAGGCATCAGAACCATACCGTTTGGAATGGGCAATGAGAGATGCTAGACTCATGAACGTTCCTCCAGAACTTCCTTCTCATATTCCGATACCAGAAGGATCAGTTCACTCTCGAGAGGAGTATCAGTCCTCCGGCAATATTCATCCCATACTGCACCGAACGGCATTACACTCTGCTGCTCAAGAAGAGCCATGGTTGCATACCCATTTCCCGACTCTTCATACTCAATAAGCTGGTCGATCGGCTCAAGCAACGCAAAGAGCAGAGCCTTTCTCATGGCCCTGATACCGGTAACCCAGGCACCAATGCGGTTTATGGACGCATCGAAGAAATCCAGGCCGATGTGGGCTGCATCCAACTTCCCGCTTCTGACCAACTCCTCAGCAACCATTTTCACCTTGTCATTGAACAGTACCACATGGTCACTATCCCAGTGCATGGGGCGACTTACATGCAAAAGTATCTCATCGTCAAAGAGGAGAATTGCAGAGAGCTTGTCGGAGATATCTTCCTCAGTGTGGAAGTGTCCCATATCGATGCAGAGCATCTTGTTGTTTCTGGCTGCATAGTTCATATAGAACTCATGGGAACCAACCACGAAGGCCTCACTTCCGATTCCAAAGAGTTTGGTCTCCAACGCATCACGCATGAACTGGCTTGGATACTTGGTCTCGAAAATCTCATCAAGACTTTCCTTGAGGATGGCTCGGTAGCCGAATTTATCAACAGTTAGGTTCTTTGCACCATCCGGGACCCACGTATCAAGGATACAGGGACTTCCCTGTTGCTCCCCGATCCAGGCAGCAATCTTTCTGCATCGTTTGGCGTGCTCAATCCAGAACCGACGGATCCGCTCATCCTTGCTGGCCAGGGTATATCCATCATCGGCCATAGGATGGCTGAAGAAGGTTCCGTTGAAATCCAAGGGAATTCCCAGCTTCTTGCCCCAGTCAAGCCAGCCCTGGTAGTACTTCTCCTCAATCTGGTCGCGGTCAACAAATGTATCCCCGAATTCTCCATAGCTTGCATGGAGGTTCAGTCTATGCTCTCCACCGACCAAGGTGAATACCTTTTCCAGGTCATGACGCAACTGGTCAATGGTTTTTGCTTTTCCTGGATAGTTGCCCGTGGTCTGGATTCCACCTCCGCCAAGTTCGGCACCTGGACGTTCAAATCCCCCTACATCATCTCCCTGCCAACAGTGGACAGAGATGGGGATGCCGGATAACTGGTCGAGTACCATATCCGTGTCGACACCATAACGAGCATATAGTTTCTTGGCTTCTTCGTACAATGACATGACAGCCCTCCTCAAGCAATATACTATTAGTTTGCCACCATTCATTATTTTTACCTTGACAGAATAATCAAATTCTAGCACGATTTTATCATGTCTAGTTTTACCCTGCACGATACCATGTTCTTCAAGAAAACAAGCCTCCCTGTGAAAGTCCTGCTTCGCGACCCTGAGATTCCTTTCTCCTTGCATGGTCATGATTTCTTTGAAATTGTGGTGGTTGTCTCAGGAAAAGGGACACATCTTCTGGAAAGGGAGACTCGGCAGTTGCAGGAGGGCATGGTATTCTGCATCCGCCCGGGAACCATCCACGGATACGATGCAATAGACAATCTGGTGCTGTACAATATCCTGATCGGAAAGAAAGCCTTCAACATTCTCTGCCAAGAGTTGCAGGACACTGCAGGGTTCTCTGAGGTGTTCATGCAAATAAAAGGTGATATCCCACTAGTCAGACTCACCAGTCATCAACACTCGGAGATCGTTGCCTTGGTCAGTGCCATAAAGGAAGAGTCAGAACAACAGGACTACAGCAAGGGCTCAACCTCAATGACCTACTCAAAACTGCTCCAGTTTTTCATACTGATCAGCAGGATTCACAGTGCCAGAAAAGGAACTGCATTCCAGCAAGACGAACGCCTTGAGAAGGTAGTCCTCTATATGGAACAAAATCTCGATCGAAGTATTCCCCTTCAGGAGCTGGTAGAGGTTGCTGGCATGAGTGCAAGTACCCTGAACCGGCAGTTCAAGCTGTCAACCGGTTGGTCTCCGGTTGACTTTCATATCCATAGGAGAATTGCCTACGCCTCAAATCTGTTGCTGACAACTGAACTGAGCATCGAACGAATCAGTGAAAAATCCGGATTTTCCGATGCAAACTACTTCGCCCGTCAGTTCAGAAGCCATATGCAGATGAGCCCGAGGCAGTACAAGCAACTGTGGACCACTCCGAAAGAGGATTAGACCACTACCCCTTTCTTGAGGATGACGTTTGCATACAGCGCGGTCTCCCCTGTTGCAACGATGGCATAGGCCTTTTTACTTCTCTCATAGAATGCAAAACGCTCAAGATGGGTAAAGCCCTTGAACGCAGGGTCTCCCTCCTTGCAGATCTGCTCATAGACGTCCCAAATTGGAGTTTCAATGGTGTCTCCAGGGGTTGTATCCATCAGGAATGCATTGTCTGCATAGGTATCCAAGGGGAAGAGCTGGAGGATTGCCTTCAACACCTCATCAGCCCCGTGCCCATCCAGGCGGACCAACCGATCATTCATTGATGCAGCGGGGTAATTCCCGTCTCCGATGACCAACTCATCGCCATGTCCCATTTCCATGAGAATCTTCAGAAGCTCAGGACTCAGAATCGAGGGGATTGTCTTTAACATAGTTGACTCCTTGTAAAATTGGATTGCATTTGCGCAAAGCATGTGCGATACTATCCGTGATGTAAACGATTACATTTGCAATTATATACCTAAGGGGGATACTATGGCAAATACAAACGGAATACAATCAGTGGGGCCAGAGAAGCGCTATGCTTCCTCCCTTCCAAAGATTGGAATCAGGCCGGTTATTGACGGCAGGCAGCGAGGTGTTCGCGAGTCCTTGGAAGACCAGACCATGAACATGGCAAAGGCTGCGGCAAAGCTGATCAGTGAAAACGTGTTTCATGGAACCGGAGAACCGGTTGAGTGTGTCATAGCCGATGGGACAATCGGCAGGGTACGAGAGAGTGCTGAATGTGCAGAGAAGTTTGCCAAGGAAGGCGTTGCCGTTACTCTGACTGTCACTCCCTGTTGGTGTTATGGCACAGAGACATTTGATATGGATCCGATGACCGTCAAGGGAGTTTGGGGCTTCAACGGAACCGAGCGTCCAGGAGCCGTCTATCTTGCCGCAGTCCTAGCAGCACATACACAAAAAGGACTTCCAGCATTTGGCATCTACGGCCGTGATGTACAGGACAATGACGACACCTCCATTCCCGAGGATGTTTCAGAGAAAATCCTCCGATTTGCACGCTCTGGTCTTGCTGTAGCGACCATGCGTGGAAAGAGTTATCTCTCCATCGGCGGCATGGCCATGGGTATCGCTGGCTCAATCGTTGACCAGGATTTCCTGCAAACCTATCTTGGAATGCGCAGTGAAGTGATCGACATGTGCGAGATCGAACGCCGTATCGCTGAAGAAATCTATGATCCAGACGAGTACAAGAAAGCCATTGCATGGGTAAGAGAGAACTGCATTCAGGCCGAGGATGTTGCCAATCCTCCTGAGTATCAGAGAAGCGAGGAACAGCTTGCCAAGGATTGGGAGTACTGCACCAAGATGACCATGATCGGTCGCGACCTCATGGTTGGCAACAAGAAACTTGAGAAGCTTGGCTTCCAGGAAGAGTCTCTTGGACATAATGCAATCTGTGCAGGATTCCAAGGCCAGAGACAGTGGACCGACCACTGGCCGAATGGCGACTTCATGGAAACCATGCTCACCACCAGTTTCGACTGGAACGGTATCCGTGAACCGTACATCATGGCAACAGAGAACGACCACCTGAACGGGATCAGCATGCTGTTCTGCAAGTTGCTCACCAATCGTGCTGCAATCTTCAGTGATGTTCGCACCTATTGGAGCCCTTCAGCAATTGAAAGGGTAACCGGCTGGAAGCCCGAGGGGTTGGCAAAGGAAGGCTTCATCCACTTGATCAACAGCGGTGCAACCACTTTGGATGCAGCTGGTCAGATGAAGAATGAGAAAGGTGAGAGTGAGATGAAGCACTACTGGGATATTACTGAGGAAGACGTAAAGAAAACCCTCGAGAATACCCGTTTCAGTGTCGCCAATGGCGGATATTTCCGCGGTGGTGGTTTCAGCTCAACCTTCCTCAGTGAAGGCGGCATGCCCCTTACCATGGTAAGAATCAACATGGTAAAGGGTGTAGGACCTGTCCTGCAGCTTGCTGAAGGTTGGACGTGTGAGGTGCCTGAGAATGTATTCGACACCATCAACAAGAGAACCGACCAGACTTGGCCAACCACTTGGTTCGTACCCAGGACCAATGGAAAGGAAGGTCCTTTCAAGGACGTATACTCGGTCATGGCAAACTGGGGGGCAAACCACGGCGCATTGAGCTACGGACACTTTGGCGCTGATATTATCACCCTCTGTTCCATGCTCCGCATCCCGGTCTGCATGCATAATGTTGATGAAGATAAGATCTTCCGTCCCAGTGCCTGGGCAGGTCTTGGCATGGACAAGGAAGGAGCTGACTATCGTGCATGCTCCACCTTTGGACCACTGTACGGAAAGTATTAAGCAACATTTCTTGCACCATTCACGGGTTGGATACATTCCAACCCGTTTCTTTTCTATTTTGTATCTAATGCAACCCTTCAATGGTATACTTTCTTGGAGGATTGTATGAATGCACTACGCAATGCCTGGAAAAAACAGGTAATGATCCAACAGAGGGACCCAAGTATTGTTGCACAGACCATCAGAAAGCAAGAAGATCTGCAAACCTCGCTCAGAACTTCTTTGGACGAAAATGAAGCAACCCTGCTCTCCCTTCATAGGATGGGGGCTCGTTTCACGTTGGCTTCCATTCCCCTCAATCGGAGTATTGACCGTTTTTTCTTGGTAGTGTGCTTGGTACAACTTGTCCTCTCCCAGATTCCAACGCTTCTCAATTTCCCCTTCAACAACCAGACTGAGCTCTTCTATGTATTGAATCTTCCCCTGGTTTCGGTCACCTTCCTCTCTCTCTATCTAATCAAGAGTCGTAAAAATTTGATCCTCTACCTGGTATTCCTTGGCATTCTAGCGCTTGTGCTGAACTACCAGTTCAGCGTACAGGCTGCAGGACAGAGCCAAACAAAATTACTTGCCATCATACACCTGCCCCTGCTCTTGATTCTTAGCCTCGCTCTTCCCACTCAGGAGGGAACGCTTCAAGAACGAATAAGCAGGCATATCCGACTCACAGGAGAAGTGCTTCTCCTTATGTTCCTTCTTGGTTGTGCTCTCATGGCACTGATGCTGCTGTCCATCACCCTGTTTGAATCCATCGGACTGAGGGTGGAAGATGCACTGGCTCCATTCATGATCACTGGAATCCTCCCGTTGCTTCCCTTGGTTGCACGATATCTCTTGGGGCAGAGAGAGGCCCAAATGGAGTCACTGACCAAGCTCTTGGCTGCAATCTTTCTCCCGGTCCTTACCATCCTCATGCTCAGCTTCCTCGTCACCATGATGGCCAGCAAGATTCCCATCAATGAAGAGAGAAACCTCTTGCTACTCATCGATCTGCTCTTGGCCCTGGTTCTGCTCATGATTCTCTATGCTACAGATCTACTGGAAACTGGGCACACCAGCGCTGTATACCGATTCATGCTTATTACGGCAGCACTGGTTGCCATTGGGGTCGACTTGTTTGCGCTCGTGGCCATAAGTCAGAGATTCCTTGCATTTGGATTGAGCCCAAACCGGTTGGCGGTCCTTGCTGAGAACTTGCTTTTACTCTGCAACCTTGGATTCTTGGCGGTAACGCTGCTCTCCAGAAAATCCTTCATCAGGATGCAGAGCATCTTCATGGTACTCTATGGGGGATGGTTCCTTGTCGTTGTACTGTTCTTCGGACCGCTTTTTGGGTTCTCCTGATCAGAGAGAGAGAATCTCCTTCCAGACTGCCTCATCTATGGGAATACCCTTCTCCAGGTTCTCCCTACGTGTACGTTCGCGGAACTGGCCTGGATAGTGGACCGGCTTCTCATCATCCAATGCAGTGGTCGATTTCAGGTCATCCAGCGTGGCCTGTATCTCCTTGAGCAACTGTTCCCTGTCAGGAAATGCTGAGAGGTTGAAAACCAGGAACACTTGGGAGACTTCTCCCTCCTCTGACAAAGATCCTATTGAGCGGGTGGTCCTTCCACCTGAGAGAGTTGCTGCGATCAAGTCCAGTGCAAGGGCAAGACTGGTTCCTTTCCAGAACCCGATGGGCAGCGAGCGCTTGCTCTTGAGAATTGCCTGGGCGTTTGTAGTCAGCTCACCATTCTCATCCCATCCCCCGTGCACAGGAAGGTCACGGCTCTCTCTTGTATAGGTTTCCAATTTTCCATAGCTGAAGAGCGACATGGCCATATCGACCAGAACAGGGCCTTCCTCACTGGGAATGGCCAATACCAGGGGGTTGTTCCCGACCTTGGTCTCCACCCCTCCCCAAGGGCTCATCAATGGCATGGTATTGGTCCAGAGTATGGCAATGCAGTCCTGTTCGGCCGCCATCAGCCCATAGGTTCCAGGTCGCATCCAGTGGTTTGTGTTCTTCAGAGCAACACAACCAATGGTATGTTCCTTTGCCAGTTCAATCGCTCGCTTCATAGAGGTATGGGCATTGAGGTTTCCAACTCCCTTGTTGCCATCCCATCGCTCAAGAGAAGCGAATGAGTCACTTTTTTGGGCATGGGCATGAACATCGATTCGTTTCTCATCTATTCCCTTGATCAGTGAGGCAAATCGATTCGCCCCATGGGTGTATACACCTTCAAGGGATGTCTCAGCGATCAGACGAGCACAGAGTTCAGCATCTCTCTTATGCATATTTCGACTTTCAAGCACACGTTCCAACACTCTGCACATTGTTTCAAATTGTATTCTCATCATTGATTTTCTCCTTCCCATATCAGCACCTGATCGGGGTCGCGTAAATAGACAACACAGCCTTTGACCGGTCTGTCATGGATTCGCTGTACTGCCTGCATATAGGTCTCTATCTGGAAACGATGGACAGTCTCATCCCTCCACCTATCGGTCTTGAAATCTATCACAAGGTAGGCATCATTCTGCTTAACCAGCAAATCGATTGAACCTTCTGCAACAACTGTCCTTCCTTCTTGCTCAATGGCACTGAAAAAACCTACTTCGCACTCAAGAGGATACGGTTTCACCTCTCTCTTATACCACTCGCTCTCCAGAAATCCTTTACACAGGGTACGTGCATCCTGTGCAAGTACAGCCAACTCCTGTGCTTTCATGCCCCGTGTCAAGGATGTAGGCATAAGGGAAGAGATCTCCGGTATCTCATTACCCTGGACCATCTGTTCACAAAGCCCATGTACGAACGTTCCAAATCCACTCACCTGTTCCTCAGAATATTCACCAAGAATTTCATCACTGGGATATCGTGGCAACTGAAACCCTTCTTTACCATAGACGATTGGATGAAGCTTGGTGACGGCAACACGAATAGCTTGCCCCATGTATGCTGGTGTTGCTTGCTCGTACCAACACTCCGCAGTCTGCAACCTAGATAGAACAGATGCGTTGTCCTCACGCTCCCCACTGTAGAGATAGTGCTCAGGAATACTTTCTATCGGCCGTACTTTCAGGATACCTTCATCATATACAGGATTGTCTCTATCCAAAGAGAGACTTTCAACCAGCATTTGAAGCAGTGTGTCAGCTTTCTTGGAAGAATCCAATCCCCGGTTGTTCTTTGAAAAAGCACCACTGATTACGAGGTGTGACTCGGCTCTGGTCATTGCCACATAGAGAAGCCGTTTCAACTCAGCAATCTCCATGTCTTGTTCTTCACTGCCGCCAAAGAGCATCCCTGCATGCCGGACTTTTTCTTGTTTCGTAGCTGTTACATGATACGAGGCAGAAAGATAGTGAGGAAGTGGAATATCGAGGAAGGTACTAAGATAGTCCCCTCCTCCTTTAGCTTTGGATGCAGCATTTCCCACGATCACAATGGGGAACTCCAGTCCCTTTGACTTATGGATGGACATGATCTGAAGTCCCGACTCTTGTTCCTTTATTACCTCAAGCTGATCAATTTTTTCGTTCTGAACCAAATTTCGTCTTAGGAAATCAACGAATTGACTGATGCTCTTTCCCTGTCTTTCCTGTATCTGTGCCAAGCGGTGGAAAAAGGCAAAATGCTCGACATACACCTGGTACTGGGGATTGGAAACCAATGAGAGGTAGTACCCACTCTCATACCACAGCATCAAAGATAGGGTACTGAGTGATTCACTGCCAACAGCTTGAACCAAGTCCCGATAGAAGGCACCACAAGCTGCCAATCGCTCGGCATCGTCCTCAGAAAGTATGGAAAGCTGGGAAAAAAGTGGCTCCTGGATTACATGGGTAATTGCCCAATCGCTTAGGTTGCAGAACGGAGAGCGAAGTACCGTGGCATACGCTTGCCTATCTTCTGGATAGAGTGTGAGCTGCAACATGGCATACAGGTCATTCGCTGGAGCTTCAAGCATCAAGGACCGTGCTGCCTGTACCGTATAGGGTACATCGAAACGCCTGAAGGCTTTCTCAAAACTCAGCTGGTTGCTGGTGGTACGAAGCAGGAGCGCAATATCGCTTGCCATGGGTCTTCTTGGTCCCTCTTGTGAGGGTATCAGGAACTCATCACTTTCAAGCATCTTTTTGACCAGTTTGGCAATGGCATATGCCTCTGCCTCAACAGAGGACGCTTCCTCCTCCTCTTCGTCTCCACCTCCTTCCTGATACGGTTTGATCAGGAGAGTACAGCTGCTGTGCACACCAGATGAAGCATTGCGAAACTCCAGAGTTGAGAAGTCAGCTTCATAGTGCTCCCCATTGTTCTGCATGATGCTGGGAAACATCCTATTGAATAGACTGATCAAATCCGGTTCACTTCGATAATTTCTTCCCAAGGTTATGGTCTCTCCACCTATGGAGGCCAATTCTCCACTCAGTTGTTTGAAAACTCGTACATCGCTGCCCCTGAAGCGGTAGATTGACTGCTTCTCATCCCCTACAAAGAATAGCTTGTCCTTCTGCAAATCTTTCGGCAGGGGAACGCCATCTCCTTCCCTGTCCAGCCTTTCAGCAAGGAGATAAAGCAGTGCTTTCTGCTGTGCATTATTATCCTGGAATTCATCAATCATGATGTAGCGGAACTTCTTCTTGTAAAAAGCCCGCAACGATTTGTCTTCAACGAGCATTGCAACCGCAAGCGTAGAGACATCCCCGAAGGTAAGTATTCCGCTCGAGCGTTTTTCCCTCTGGTAGCGAGACACAAACTCCTGCATGAAAGCCAAAACAGCATGCAGCTGGTCCTTGGCAAGCATGATACTCAAAGCCATACAGAGCTTGCTTCTGAGCTCCCTATATCGGGCCACTGTGTCTTTGATGGTCTGGATATCTTCAGCCTTTCCAGCCCCAGGAGCTCTACGATGGGCAAAATCGGAACACAGCAAGGATCGTAGTTCCTCTTTACTTTCACAAGCATCCATCTTACAGAGCATCAGCTGTGCATCACTCTTGTAGCCTTGTACTGTATTGCCTTTGGCGGTGAAGGAAGCATACAGGTCCAACATCTGGCGATACTGTACAAGAAGGTGTTCATACTCCTGCTCTACTGCCTTAAGAATACGCTCAGCCCCTCCTTGCTCAACACTCTTGGGAAGACAGTAGTAGGTACTTGCAAGGGGGACAAATACATTGTCTATCAAGGTATCAGGGGAATAGAGTTCACTGAGCAACTTTGCACCCGGGCTCTGTGGATACGCATCCAAAAGTTCAGTAGCTATACGACGAATGGATCCCAGGTTTTTTTCATCATCGATGACAAAATCCTGTGGTACGCCATAGGATATGGAATTGCTTCTGACTATCGTCGCGCAGAAGCTGTCCAATGTCGAGATGGCTGCTTCACTGAAGATCTCAAGTTGCTGAGCAATCTCTTCATCCTGAATACAGGAAAGCAGGTGCTTATGAATACGCTGATGCATCTCCCTTGCAGCCTTTCGAGTGAACGTCAGGGTCAAGATTTCATCACAACGTGCTTTTCTTTCAAGAACCAGACGAAGGAACCGGTAACTGAGAACCGTGGTTTTGCCTGAACCGGCTCCTGCACAAACAACACAGTTGTTCAGAACATTCACTGCCTTCTTCTGGTTCTCATCCAATATTGCATTTGTCTGCTTCAGAAACTCTTCAAATCGGATCATAGGGTTGCGTACCTCCTTCGGCACAAGGATCGGTAGGGACAGGTACCGCAATGTTTTTTCGATGGTGTTGCCATTAGATTCCCACCCTGTACTGCCTCACGCAGACTCTCCAGGCGTTGCTGCAGCTGTTCATCACAAAGAATTGCAGAGGGATCATTCTCCTGAGCCCAGAGCGTGTAGTACTTTTCCTCCTTGACGCTGTAGTAGGAAGCGTTGGCCACTGAGACATCATCGGTATGAGTCAATAGGAATCGATAGAGGGGAAGCTGGAATGACTCAAGATGCCCAGAAACCTTCCTTACTTCTGGAATACCCTTTTTATAATCTATGACAGCAAGTTTGGTATTCTCTGGCGGGTTTAGGCTGACCACTCGGTCAATACGGCCGTTTATGAGAAGGGGAAACTGCTCCACTTCATACGATGCCTCGAATGCAATGGACCTTCCATGGGCAAACAATGCTGATTCACCGCTGAGAATGGAGGCAACTTTCTCTTTATAGTTTGCAATAATCCAGCTCCGCAAGGATGGAGAGGGACCATGCTGCCCATAGTAGGAGACCAAACACTCGTCAAACAGTGCATACAGCCGTTCCTGATAGATCTTGATCTGGGTTGGATCATAATCACGAATCTCAGAAAAGAACTGCTGGTACACAGAGTGGAGGAGCATTCCAATGCTTAGGTGATCAACCGGTTGCACTTCATACTCCTCTCTTTTCAATCCGTAGAGATACCTTGCAAGCCATGCATACGGACAGTGGTCGAATTGATCGATGCCGGTTGGGGAGAAATGGAACCTTCCCTCTTCATCCTTCAGCCTTGCAACAAGGTCCGCTTTTATGGGATGGCGTGTATAGTCATCAGAACGTTCAGCGAGTGCTGTTTTCTTGGCCGCCAAGTACCAACTTCTTTGACTTGCTGTTGCCTTCACATGAGGAATCGCTGCCCGCTTGTAGAGAGAGAGCTCTGCAGCTAATGGATCGCTGACGCCATCGGGATCAGCTTCATATAGAGACAGGCGCCCATGCTGCAGGAAATAGGAGGGGACCATCATCTCCCCCTCATAGCGTCGCATATGGCAGGAGAGATACCGCTTTCCTCCTCCAAGGGTTGCACAACGGAAATGAGCTTCGGTAGTGTCAAGCTCCCTAGTCAGAGCCTTCTCAATCTGCTGGGGAAGAAACTCCAAGGGACGTTCAATACAACGGGAGCTTTCCTGGTCAAGGCCAAGGATGAAGAGATACTCAGCACTCACAGCTGATACCTGCGGCCATCGATAGACAGCTATTCCTTCGCTCTTCTGCTGAAATACATATCGCTTGTTTTGCAGGTGAGCGAGTAGAAAAGAGAAAATCCCAGGGTACGAGATAATTCCGGTTTTCTCCATCGCATCCCCTACCTGGACCATGGCATCGAGACAGAAAGCATACACATCTTCCCCAGGTGTTCCCACCCATTGGGTTGGGATAAAGTAGGTATCCTGGAAGTGATTGATCTTCCGACGCAAATCCTCAATATCCTGTGACCGGACAATGGCAACGATGCTCTGCTTCAAGCTTTCATACCATCTCTGCAACTCCTTATCTCTCAACAAGGAACTGTATTGATCATCACCGTGAAGGGATCCATGCATCACAGATTGCTGAACGGCTCGCTTGATGAAACGACGATGTTTTTCCCCCTCAGCCCAGGGTATACCCGGGTCAAGCAACAGTGATTTCAGGCTTTCCAAGCTGAACTGTTCATCATACACCTCTTGCAGGAGGCTGAGAAATCGTCCGCTGCTGTAGGAAAGCACTGATTTACCTTCCCTGATTGTTAACGGAATTCCATAGAGCAGAGCCTCTTCATGCAACACATCCAAGGTTTCCTCTCCAGTACTGCCGATTACAATCTGATGTGTCTCCACTCCTGCATCCAGCAGCTCCCTGACCTTTTTTAGTGTTTGCTTGATCTCCACGAGATGGTTGGGAAACACCTGCAAGCATACCGAGGGATCCTCACCAGGAGATTCCCTCAATTCCATGAAAGAGGGCCTTCCAAGCTGTTCATACAGGCTTGCAACCTCTGGGTAGGTATCTGAAAAAAGGATGCAATACGACCTAGCAGTGTCCCAGTCATCGGGAACATGTGGTCTTTCGTATCGTGGCTCGAACAACTGATGCTCATCAAGAAACTGCTGGTACTGTCCATAGAGTACCAACAGGTCCTGCCGCATGACAGGATCGAGGTTGCTGAGCACCTCTTGCTCACATGCGTCCAGGAGCGACGGCAATACCTTTGCCAGATAGCCTTTCGCTCGATTATTCATCTCTGGATAGGATGGATTGAGGAAACTTCGAAGCAAGTTGCCCGACTCGAGCAACTGATGGATAAAGAGCTGACGAGTGAGATTGTTTGCTGGGGCCATGGTTTCATGGTGAGGCAAGAAATAACCTCGAAAGGTATCATAGGAGATTGCCCTCTCTGATAGAATAGCATGGTTCTTGCCATAAAGCGCATAATCCACCAGGTATGATCGAGCTGCAACCTCAGTGGGAAACACACAAATCAATCCCTGATCAAATGCCTGGTGCACATAGGAACGTTTCGTTTGTGGTAGACTCATACGTTGCAGTATATCATGTTTGTGTGTACGATGAGCGTACGTCATGGGAAAACCAAGAAGAAACTTGATGCAGAAGAATGAAGGGGCTGGAAGTGCAGCCTTACGCATGGCCCTTGCCATGGTGCTCAGCCTGCTTTTTTGGCTGACACTGGGTCCTTACTGTATGACCCTGCTTGGATATTTCAACATCCCCTACCTAACGGCAAATGCCCCCTTCCTTGCCATGGCTTTGGGAATTGCAGTCTCATGGAAACTGTTGCTCCCCACAAGTCCCATCTCACTACTTACCGACCACCGTTCGTTCCGCTTCACCCTCTTTTTCAAGAGCATGGGAGCATATCTTCTGGTGGCGACTCTTTTCCTAGTGCTCGGTCTCCTCGTTGAATCAGAAGCATACACTAAAAGTGACGCATCCTTTCTTGACCAGCTCATGCTGCTTCCATTGGTCCTTATCCTTACCCCCATCCAGACCAGCAGTGAGGAAGTGGTGTTCAGGGTACTTCCCATTCGGGTTATACAAGGGGAAAGACTGAAAAGAGGAGCGATGAGGAATATCCTTGCCTGTATATTTTCAGCAATCTTGTTCACGGCTCCCCATCTCAACAACAGGGAACTGGCAAGTGCAGAGAACCCTACTCTCGTTTTGGTGTTCTATGCACTCTTCGGTGGCCTGGTTACTGCACTGAGCATAGCCAGAGGAGGCTTCGAACCGGCTCTGGCTATTCATGCGGCAAACAATCTCTTTGTTGCCCTACTTTGCAACTACCAGGGTTCCTCCCTTCCCAGCCTTCCGATTTTTATCACCACCAAGCCAATTGGGACCCCTATGGATCTCTTCCATCTCTTTGTGGGGTTATCGGTGGTCTTCCTTGCAACAAGGAACGAAACCAAAACTCAATACCATACCCAAACATACTGAAGTATTTCTTTCTTCTCACATGCAAAACGAGCCACCGCAGTGCGATGGCTCGTGATATGCGAAACAAACTATATGTCTTACAGTACGCGGAATGCATCCCGTCCAGCATACTCAGCGGTATCACCAAGGTAATCCTCGATGCGCAGAAGCTGGTTGTACTTTGCAAGACGGTCTGAGCGGCTCATGCTACCGGTCTTGATCTGTCCAGTCTCAAGAGCGACTACAAGATCAGCAATGAAGTTGTCCTCGGTCTCTCCAGAACGGTGGGAAACAATGGAGGTATACCCATTGCGCTTTGCAAGATCAATAGCCTCGAATGTTTCGGTGAGGGTACCAATCTGGTTCACCTTGATCAGGATGGAGTTTCCAACACCCTTCTCAAGACCCATCTTCAGTCTCTCAACATTGGTTACAAACAGGTCATCGCCAACGAGCTGGACGCGGTCTCCAATGCGCTCGGTGAGCAACTTCCAACCTTCCCAGTCATCCTCAGCCATACCATCCTCGATCGAGATGATCGGGTAGCGGTTTGCCCAGTCTTCCCACAGGTCAACCATCTGGGAACTGGTGAGCTTGTCACCGGTGGACCATCTGAGGGTATAGGTTTTGGTCTTCTCATCGTAGAGCTCACTGCTTGCAGGATCGAGTGCAATCATGAAGTCCCCATCACGACCGGTGGTGTAACCAGCAGCCTTGATAGCTTCCATGATAACCTCAAGCGCTTCCTCATTGGACTGCAAGTCGGGAGCAAAACCACCCTCATCACCAACAGAGGTGTTGTACTTGCGACCCTTCAGGACTGCCTTCAAGTTGTGAAATACCTCTGCGGTCATGCGAAGTCCCTCACGAAGGGATGCAGCACCGATCGGCATAACCATGAACTCCTGGAAGTCGACCTTGTTATCACTATGTGCTCCACCGTTGAGGATGTTGGCCATCGGAACGGGAAGGGTACATGCGTGGTAGGCACCAAGATACTTGTACAGCGGCAGACCAAGGTAGTCAGCAGCAGCACGAGCAACAGCCATGGAAACACCAAGAATTGCATTGGCTCCAAGCTTTGCCTTATTGGGAGTACCGTCAAGAGCAATCATAGCGCGGTCAACGGCAACCTGATCAAGAGCATCCATGCCTTCGAGCTCAGGAGCGATGATGTTGTTGACATTGTCCACAGCCTTCAATA
This sequence comes from Sphaerochaeta sp., assembly GCA_050252715.1. GTDB lineage: Bacteria > Spirochaetota > Spirochaetia > Sphaerochaetales > Sphaerochaetaceae > Sphaerochaeta. The sequence continues at coordinate 40,363 of JBFWKK010000009.1, forward strand.
CACCCTTGCCAAGATAGCGGCTCTTGTCCCCATCACGCAGCTCAACGGCTTCGTGTACTCCGGTGGAAGCACCAGAAGGGACTGCTGCACGGCCCATGGAACCATCCTCGAGAATGACGTCTACTTCAACAGTGGGATTACCACGTGAGTCAAGGATTTCCCTGGCTTCGATAAATTCAATAATGCTCATGAATATTCTCCTAATTACTGTATTGGAATAACAGTACTAATATTCCTATCTTTTACCGCTAATGTCAAGGCGAGTGGGCTTGTCGCCCTTACCTTCAAGGACTATCATACTCCCATGGATACTGAACATACCGCCTATCATCTACCGAATCTCAGCAGGGATCTGCTCGACTCCATCATATTTGCCATGGAAGACCAAGTAAATTTTTACTACCTCGATCTTAAGCAAGAAATCCTTGTCAGGGAAGATGAGATGGAATTCCTCAACGAGGAAGCTGGAGAGGAATCGGAGAACCGATTCATCCCCATTCCCGATTGGGAACCTTCTGATGGGTTTCACCTCATGGAGATGTACGCCAATCGTGTCAGGAATCCTCTCTATCGGGAGCGGCTCCTCTCTGCCCTCCAAAGCGGCAGAGGCGTGTTCAGAAAGTTCAAGGATACACTCTCTGAGATTCCCATCCTCGAACGTAAATGGTTCAGCTTCCGCGATGAACAGCTCAAGCGTGTAGTGGTGACCTGGTACCGTGAGCAGGAGAGCGTCATGCAACTGCTTACCCTTCCCCTGGAAGAAGAGGTTGAACTCACCGATGACATCCTGCTTGAGGATTTTACCTTCGAAACCCAGGAAGGACCGGTAGATGAGGAGATCATGGACTTGGTTCAGGATCTGGTGACTGAGCTTGAGGCAGGAACAGAAGAGGATCGTATTGCTAGTTTGGTCTTGATGCGTCATCTGGAATTGGATGATCTGGATCACTTTTTTCTTGCAAAGGCCCAAGACGGAAGTATTGCAGCATTCCTCTCATACAGCATGCTAAGCGAGGATTTTGTAGAAATCCCTCTCTTTGGAGTGAAGGCTGAATACCGGGGACTTGGATTGTTCAGGTTGCTCTTTGACTCTTTCAGCAGACAGATGGCACGATTCCACTACCAGAAGATCATCATTACCCTTGCCGCAGGATTTCTTGGATTGGAGCGTCTCTTTGCTCCCTATGGGGCAAAGGAAGTCACCAAACAACTTATTGTGGATACGAAGAGCTGGAATACTACGCACCCATCCAGCGAGGAAGCGTTCCTCTGACCCCTGTACCCTCAAAATGACATTTGCTAGACTAGGAAAAAGGAGAGCAATGCTAGATGCGTGTAACCATTTGTGAAGACAAGCATGACATGGGCTACCAAGCTGCTCAGCTTGGTATTGCAATTATCAAGGAATCCATTGAGAAGAAAGGACATGCTGTTATCGCTGTGGCAACAGGACTCAGTCAGTTCTCCCTCTATGAGCACCTGGCAAAGGCAGATATTGATTGGAGCAAGGTAGAAGCGTTTGGTTTGGCTGAGTATGTGGACCTACCAGATACCCACCCCTCCAGTTTTCGCTACTACCTCAACAACCGCTTTGTCCAGAAAGTCGCCAATCTTGGGGCATTCCACCAGATCAACGGGGATGCCGAGGACCTTGAAGAGGAAGTAAAGCGCCTCAATGCCCTGATCAAGAAGAAAAAAATAGATGTATCGTTCCTGGGAATCGGGGAGAACGGGCATATCGGGTTCAATGACCCTCCTGCCAACTTTGAGACAAATGAACCATACATAGTCGTCGACTTGGAAGATCGATGCAGAAGACAACAGGTAAGTGAGGGATGGTTTCCTGCCATTGATGAGGTTCCAATGAAGGCAATCACCATGTCGGTGAGACAGATTCTCAAGGCAAAGCATCTGGTCTGTTCTGTTCCTGACCAGAGAAAGGCCCGCGCTGTAGCAATGTGCCTCTATGACCAAATTGGGGTTTACTCCCCTTGTGCTGCATTGAGAACCAAGAAAGAGTGCACCCTGCTCTTGGACAGGACCAGCTCCATGTTGGTCATGGGAGATCGTAGGTAAAGAATCTTTGCTCCCCAAAAAAAAGGTAGGGGTACGACTATTGCATCTAATATATTAGTATGTTAAAGTATTAGTATAACACAATTGGAGGCACCACCCATGATGCATATGTCACTACGCTGGTTCGGCTCAAAGCACGATACCGTTACCTTACAGCAGATCCGCCAGATTCCAGGCGTTGAGGGAGTCATCACCACCCTTTACGATATCCCCGCCGGTGAAGTTTGGCCGATTGAGAGGATTCAGGAGCTCAAGAAAGAGGTCGAGGCAGCCGACCTGAAAGTCCTGGGAATTGAGAGCGTCAATATCCACGATGCAATCAAGATCGGGAACGAGGATAGAGACAAGTATATTGCCAATTACATCACTACCCTCGAGAATTTGGGCAAGGAAGGCATTACCACTGTCTGCTACAACTTCATGCCTGTATTTGACTGGACCAGAACAGAACTTGCAAAAATGCGCAGCGACGGGAGTACCGTTCTTGCCTACAACCAGAAGGTTGTGGACAGCATAGACCCGCAGTCCTTCCTTGACCAGACAAACAGCAGCTCCCAGGGTTTCGAGATGCCAGGTTGGGAACCAGAACGCCTTGCAAAGATCAAGGAGCTTATGGAGGCGTACAAGGATGTCTCTGATGAAAAACTCTTCGAGAACCTGGTCTACTTCCTCAAGGCAATTCAGCCAACCTGTGAGCAGTATGGTATTAAGATGGCCATTCACCCCGACGATCCGGCTTGGCCTGTCTTTGGGCTGCCTCGCATCATCACCAGCAAGGAGAGAATCCACAAGGTAATGAAGGCCGTCGACGCACCGTTCAACGGACTCACCTTCTGCGCTGGTTCCTTTGGTACAAATCCAAAGAATGACCTTCCTGGTATTATTCGCTCCCTTCCCGGGAGAATCCACTTTGCCCATATCCGCAATCTGCACCACTTTGAGGAAGGAGTATTTGAGGAAGCCGCACACCTCTCCAGCGATGGGTCCTTTGATCTCTATGAGATTGTAAAGGCTCTCTACGATATCGGATTCGAAGGTCCTGCACGTCCCGACCATGGAAGAATGATCTGGGGTGAGGTTGCCATGCCAGGGTACGGTTTGTATGACCGTGCTCTTGGAGCATCCTACATCCTTGGTCTCTATGAAGCAGTTCAGAAGAACGACCAGAGGAAGTAGCATGGCACAAATAGTCCGCGTCACCGCATCAGAGGAAATCTACCAAACATTGCGTGAAGAGATTCTCTCATTGCGATTCAAACCGGGCATGGAGCTGAACCTGCAACAGCTCTCTGAGCAGTTGCAGGTAAGCCGTTCCCCGGTCAGGGATGCCTTGATGCGTCTCAGCTCCGACAACTTGGTTGACATCTTTCCCCAGAAGGGCACACGAGTCTCCCTCATCAACCTCAAGCAGGTTGAGGAGGAACGATTTCTTCGCAAGAGCCTGGAAGACCATGCTGTAAAGAAATTCATCTACCAAGCGCGTGAAGACAACTTTGCAGCAATGGAAACTGCAATCAATGAACAAGTGCGATATGCCGAGGCTGAAGATTTCATCAACTTCCTTGAGTCAGACAACACGTTTCACGCTATCATCTTCCAAGCAATCGGTATGCAACGCATTTGGAACATCATCCTTGCCCAGGGGGGGAACCATCATAGGATTCGCCTCCTCTCCTTCTACCAGAAAAATGTACTGGATGACATCATCTGCCAACATCGATTGATGCTGCAGTCACTCAAGACGAAGCAGCTTGAGGCAATACTTGGCCTTGAGGACAAGCATCTCTCCAAGCTGCTGCAGGAAACTGAACTGATGGTCGCAAGATACCCAGAATACTTCAAGCAGGAAACAACCTACGCACCACTGCGATTTCGTCAGAACAATGCCAGGAGGCTCTCATGAAACTAACCAACTCCGGAATACAAAACCAAACAGAATGGACCGAGAAGGGGTACATCCTTCCCTCCTATAATCGTACAACCATGACCGAGGAGACTAACAAGAACCCCACTTGGGTTCATTTTGGTGCAGGGAACATCTTCCGTATTTTCCCTGCAGCACTCCAGCAGAGATTGTTGAACGAGGGACTCTCCAGTACAGGGATCATCGTCGGAGAGGGGTTTGACTACCAGATCATCGACCAAGTCTATGAGAAGCATGACAACCTTACCTTGATGGTTACCCTCAAGAGTGATGGTTCCATTGCCAAGGAAGTAATCTCGTCAGTTGCTGAGGCATACAAATGTGACCAGAAGTACTCCAGAGAGTGGGAGTTCTTCAAGCAGACATTCCGCTCCCCTTCCCTGCAGATGGTGAGCTTCACCATCACTGAGAAAGGCTATGCGCTCAAACGCGGTGATGGATCCTTCCACCCCGCAATTGAACATGACTTTGAGGCAGGCCCCAAGGAGAATGCAATGTTTCTTCCAAGGCTCACCGCACTGGTCTATGAGCGGTACCTTGCCAAGGGAGGCAAGCTTGCCCTTGTAAGCATGGACAACTGTTCCCATAACGGCGAGAAGCTGCAGGATGCAGTGTTTACCATTGCCCAGGAGTGGGAAGCAAGAGACCTCGTCAAGAAAGGATTCGTTGACTACCTAAAGACAGAGGTATCGTTCCCTTGGTCGATGATAGACAAGATCACCCCACGCCCCGATGCAAAGGTGGAGGCGATGCTCAAGGCAGATGGTTTTGAGGATACCTCCCTCGTGGTAACCGACAAGAACACCTATACCGCTGCCTTCGTGAACGCAGAGGAGCCACAATATCTGGTTATTGAAGATGACTTCCCTGCCGGGAGACCCCCACTGGAGAAAGCAGGTGTCTACTTCACCGATAGGGAGACAGTAAACAAGGTGGAACGCATGAAAGTCACCACCTGTTTGAATCCATTGCATACCGCCCTTGCCATATATGGGTGTCTGCTCTCGCACACGCTTATCAGTGAAGAGATGCAGGATCCTCAACTCAAGCGTATGGTGGAGATAATCGGCTATGAGGAGGGAATGCCGGTGGTAACCGATCCTGGGATTCTTGACCCCAAGGCTTTCATTGATGAAGTACTCACCGTCAGATTCCCCAATCCCTTCATGCCTGACACTCCTCAGCGAATTGCAACTGACACCAGCCAGAAACTGGCAATCCGTTTTGGGGAAACCATCAAGTCATACCTGGCCAGTGACACACTGAGAGCAGAGGACTTGAAGCTCATCCCCTTGGTGTTCGCTGGATGGCTACGCTACCTTATGGGACTAGATGATGAACTCAACCCGTTCACCCCAAGCTCTGACCCACGTCTTGAAGAGGCACAGGCCTTTCTCAAGGATATCAAGATTGGAATGAATGGTCCTTTCCCTGCATTGGAAGCTCTACTCAAGGACGAATCCATCTGGGGAGTTGACCTGCAGGAAGTTGGAATGGCTGACTTGGTGCTCTCATACTTCTCTGAATTGATCGAGGGAAAGGGAGCAATCCGAAAGACCTTGATCAAGTACGTAAAATAAGAAGGAATGCTGATATGCAGCACTCACACACCGGGCGCCTCATTATTGAGGCGCTCTATCTTGTCTTGGGAACCGCAGTGGCAGGCGCAGCAATTGCCTTATTCATCACTCCTGCAAGAATCGCAAGTGGAGGGGTCAACGGCGTTGCAACCATCCTCTACCATGTAACCGGGTTTGATACAGGATTGGTCATGCTCCTGATCAGTCTTCCCCTCTTTTTCATAGGTCTGAGAATCTTTGGCCGTCTCTATGGAGCAAAGAGCCTGGCAGGAACGATACTGCTCAGTCTTTGGGTCAGCCTTATGGGCCAACTCACCAATTATGACGGGATATTACCCTATGTGGATAGGATGGATACACTCCTCTCGGCAATCTTTGGAGGAGTCCTGCTTGGAAGTGGTATTGGAATTGTAATGCGCTCAGGGGCAAACACCGGCGGAACTGATATTCTTGCCCAGATCATCAGTCGCTATACACCGCTTGCACTGGGAACAGCACTCTTCCTCTGTGATGGGCTCATCATAATTGCAGGTGCACTTGTCTTTGGCCTGGAGCGTGCTCTCTTTGCGATCATCACGCTCTACATCTCAGGACAGATGGTGAATTTCATGGTAATGAACCTTGGAACCAAATACGCAAAAACCGCCTATATCGTCAGTGATCGGCACGAGGCAATAGGAAAGCGTATCATTACAGAGTTGAGACATGGAGGAACCCTGATAAACGGGGTTGGTGTCTTTACACAGAAGGAGAGAAAACTCCTCTTGGCTGTGGTTCACAACCAACAGATCAACCACCTTACCCAGATCGTACACGAAGAGGACCCCAAGGCCTTCATGTTTGTACATGAAACCTATCAAGCACTGGGGGAAGGGTTTGTCCCCATGAGACGCATCATCAAATCAGAAAAACAGCGGAGCAAGCAGAACAGTCCAAAGCGCTGAGAGGGAGAGGGAAATACTGCTCATTGCTCCCTGCACATCCCCAATTTCCAGAGCCTTGCTGGTACCTAGAGCATGTGAGCAGGCACCAATACCCACCCCATGTGCAACGGGATCCTTGATACCGAAGAGCTTGGCAAGAACCGGTGCCATGAGATTGCCCGCCACCCCACTTATGAGGGTACTGGCAATAGTAAGGGCAGGCAGTCCCCCAAACTGTTCTGTGAGGGCAATGGCAATCGGGGTAGTCACTGATTTGGACAAGAGACTTGCCAGAATTTTCTGATCGAGGCCCAGTACCTGGCTGGTGACCACAATGGAAGAGAGTGCTGCCAGAGAGCCGGCAAGGGTACCAAAGAATACAGGAAAGAAGGCTTGTTTCAAGACAGTCCTCTGTCGGTAAATCGACAGGGCAAGGACGGCTGTAACCGGCGTGAGGAACATGTAGATGAAGGAAGAGCCTTCTTCGTATGAGTCAAGAGGAATATCGAAAAGCAACAACACAGCGATGATGATCAGCATCGCAATAACCAAAGGGTTTGCAAGCGGGTTTTTTAGCTTTTTGTTGACAAGAACCCCTGCCTGGAAGGCAATGATAGAGAGCGTGATCCCAAACAGAGGAGAGCTGAAAATATCAAGCATGAGGTCTCCTCCCAATACGCTTCTGTATCGTTTGCACTAAGACAACCGTCCAGCTGCTGGCAGCAAAGCAGGCAAACAGGGAGACAAGGTTCACGACCAGCAACTGCCACCAGATACTCTGGACCAAGGATGCATATCTGAGAATTCCAACCACGGGTGGAATGAAAAAGAAAGTCATATTCTTGAGCATGAAGTCAGCACTCTCTGCAATTGAATGCTCCTTGATGATGCCACTTGAGAGCAGCGCCAAGACAAGGATCATGCTGATCACCCCTGAAGGGAGGGCAAAGGGAAGCAGCAGGGATATAACGTCCCCTACCAAGCAAAGTGAAAAGATTAGTGCAAGTTGCAACAAGTATTTCATGGATGCCTTACCATACCCTATTGGAAGGTATTGTGTGAAGAGGTACCATGTGACAAGGAGGAGTGGTATGAATACAGTCATTGACCATATTTTAAGTCGCAGGAGCGTGAGAAGCTTCACTGAGGAACAGATCAAGGATGAGGATCTTGACCTCATTCTGCAAGCAGCTACGCTGGCACCCAATGGAATGAATCAGGAACCGTGGCACTTCACAGCGATCCAAGATCCAGCTACCCTGAGAGCACTCGACGAAAAGGTGGTTGGCAAAGGGGGATCCTTTTTCTTCCATGCACCGACACTTATCCTGGTCTCCATCGAGATCGGGAATGCCTATGAGAAAGAGGACACTGCCTGTGCGATGACCAATATGATGCAGGCTGCCCATGCCTTGGGCCTAGGGTCTGTCTGGTGCAACCGTATCAATAGAAATCCTGAACTGGGTGTACAACTCTCCTCTTTTGGGGTTCCTCAGGGGTACAAGGTCACAGGAACCCTTGCTGTGGGATATCCAAAAGGCGAATATCCTTCACCAAGAGTAGTAAAACAGGGTACAATCACCTACATCCGTACGTAACCTGCAAGCATTAGGTTGGTTACTATTCTAGAGACAGGGGAAGGAGCCACTCCTTCTCCTTGATTTTGTAGGTATACATGGGGAGGATATAATGGGAAGACGGACAAACAAGGCAAAGAAACGAGGAAAGAGAATACTGATCCTCCTCATCGTGCTCATCGTACTATGGGCACTGACCCTGATCCTTGCCCCTGGAGAGGAGGAATATGTACAAACCTCAACGGGGAGTATCCCTGACTTGGAAGTTCCTGCTTATTCAGCAACTGATATAGTGGTAACCCACCCTGGATACACCCTTCTCTACGATGAAGAGCATGAACAAGCGAGCTGGGTAGCCTACGAACTTACCCGCAGTGAGTTATACGGAATGTACGAACGCGGCGATGATTT